>CAZWTJ010000047.1:0-12242 GCA_964637555.1 uncultured Dehalococcoidia bacterium
ATTAGGCGACGAGTTTTATCAAGAATCGTTAGATTTGAAAGCCCTAAAAAATCCATTTTCAATAGGCCCATTTCTGCGATTGGATCCATAGAAAATTGAGTCATTGTTGCTGATTCGTCAGTTGATTTAGTTGCCAATTGTAGCGGGATTATTTCGTCCAATGGATTTTCCGAAATTACTACACCTGCAGCGTGTGTACTAGTGTGTCTAGTCAGGCCTTCTAATCCTTTAGCCGTATCAATTAGTTTTTTAGTAGTAGAATCGGTATTGTAAATTTCATTCATTTCTTCACTTTCGTCGAGTGAAGATTCAAGAGTGATGTTGAGTTTAGTTGGGATTAATTTTGCTACTTTGTCGACTTCACTATAAGGCATACCTAAAGCCCTACCCACATCCCGAATTGAGGCCCGGGCTCCCATTGTTCCAAAAGTAATTATTTGCGCTACATGGTCCTGCCCATATTTTGAAACTACATAATTTATCACTTCTTCCCTACGGTCATCTTGAAAATCCATATCTATATCAGGCATTTCTTTTCGTTCATTGTTGAGAAATCTCTCGAAAACCAATTCATATTTGATTGGTTCAATATTCGTAACGTACAGGCAATATAATGCTAAACTAGCTGCTGCGCTACCTCTTACGGCTAGCATTATGTCATTTTGCTTCACAAATCTTGCTATATCCCATACGACAAGGAAATAATTTGCAAATTGTGTGTTCTTAATTACTTCTAATTCATATTCGAGACGTTGTTTCATTGCTGGAGTTGGTGTAGGAAATCTTTCTTGAAGACCCTGCCAACATAAGGTGGCCAAATAGTCATCGGCGGAAACATTACTAGCCAATTTGAATTGAGGTAATCTTAATTGATTAAAGTCTATATTGAGGTCACACATTTCTGCAATTAATTCAGTGTTCGAGATAGCTTCAGGGATGTCTGAAAAAAGTTTAGACATTTCTTCGTGGCTTCGGAGATAATATGTATCTTCTCCAAATTTCATTCTGTTTACATCATCTACAGTGGAACTTGTTTGGATGCATAACAAAACATCATGTAGATGAGCATCAGTTTTGAGTGTGTAATGTGAATCATTAGTGGCAACAACTGGAATTTCTAAATCTTTTGAAATTTCTAAAAGGCCATTGTTGATTTCAGGTAATTCAGGAACATCACCGTGGCGCATCATTTCAATAAAATACCTATCTTTGAATACTTCTTTGTACCATGAGGCGGTATTTATAGCTTCAGATAAATTCCCATTGGATATGCTGCGTGACAGTTCTCCACTAGGGCATCCTGAAAGAACAATTATTCCTTCTGAAAGTTCAGCTAGTAGTTCTCGGTCAACCCTAGGCCTGTAATAAAAACCTTGGGTATGAGCCTTTGAAACTAGTTTAATTAGATTTTGATATCCTACATCGTTTTGGGCGAGCAAAGTAACATGAAAAGGACTTCTTTCGCTATTGTTTTTAATCATTCTGCTACTGTGCGCGACGTATCCTTCAACACCTATTATTGGATTGATATTAGATGATTTCGCAGCTTTGTAAAAATCAATGGCACCATACATTGATCCATGGTCAGTAATAGCCAAGCTAGTCATTCCAAGATCTTTTGCATGATTAACTAAACTGTTAATACGGCTCATTCCATCCAATAAGCTATATTCAGTATGAACATGAAGGTGCGTAAACAATTAGAATTTCCCCACTAAATCTAATGCTTGGATTATAGCACTAATTCACCTGACGATTGGGTGAATTTTAGCAATTTTTGGACTGGTTAAAAAAATTAGGGATGATTTATAATCATCCCTAATTTTAAATTACTTGATTAGTTAAAGTTTGAAATACTTTAATAGTCCATTGGAGGTCCAGCAGGCATGGCTGGTGCATTAGGATCGGGCAAATCTGTTATTAAGGATTCAGTAGTTAGAACCATTGCTGCTACGCTAGCAGCATTCTCAACAGCAGCACGAGTCACTTTAGCAGGGTCAATGATTCCTAGTTCAAGTAAATTTCCGTACTGAGCTGTTTCTGCATCATATCCCCAGTCTCCTTCACCTTTGTCAGATTCAGCCAATATTACTTCACCGGAAACACCCGTATTTTCTGCAATCAATTTTAAAGGTTTTACCAAAGATTCTTTTAATATTGTTACACCAGTTGATTCATCGTCTGGTAATGACAAATCATTGAGTACATCTCTAGCACGAATCAACGAAAGTCCACCACCTGGTACAATACCTTCTTCAACAGCAGCTCGAGTAGCCGATAAAGCGTCTTCAATTCGGTTCTTCTTCTCTTTGAGTTCAACTTCTGTAGCGGCTCCTACTTTGATGATGGCCACACCACCAGATAATTTGGCTGCTCGTTCCTGAAGTTTCTCACGGTCGAAGTCGGAAGTGGTCTCTTCAATTTGTGCATTTATTTGACCGATTCTCCCTTGAATAGCTTCTTCAGAACCATTTCCACCTACAATTGTAGTATCGTCTTTGGTAGATTCTACTCTACGGGCTGTTCCCAAGTCTTCTAGTGTAACGGAGTCAAGCTTTCGCCCAACCTCTTCACTAATAACCTGGCCACCTGTAAGGATTGCCATGTCTTCGAGCATCGCTTTACGGCGATCTCCGAATCCAGGTGCTTTAACTGCCAAAATATTTAGAACACCGCGCAATTTGTTTACCACTAAAGTTGCGAGTGCTTCACCTTCTACGTCTTCAGCCACAACTATTAGACTCTTATTAACTTGGTGCATTTTTTCTAGAACCGGCAGTAAGTCTGCTATAGCTGTAATTTTTTTGTCGGTTATTAGAATATAGGGATCATCTATAGTAGCAATCATACGGTCTTGATCCGAGATGAAATAGGGGGAAATATAACCACGGTCAATTTGCATTCCTTCAACAAATTCTTGTTCATAATCTAACCCGCGGGATTCTTCAACGGTGATTACTCCATCCTTTCCAACTTTTTGCATAATATCTGCAATGAGAGTGCCCATTTCTTCATCATGTGCAGATAGAGATGCTACCTGTGCGATCTGATCTCTTCCTTTTACTTCTTCGGCCATGTTTCGAATAGAATCTCGAACAGAGACAACGCCCTTTTCGATTCCTCTCTTTATAGCCATTGGGTTGGCACCAGCAGCAATATTCTTAAAGCCTTCTTGTATGATTGCCTGTGCCAAAACGGTTGCAGTTGTAGTCCCATCTCCGGCAACATCATTTGTTTTACTTGCTGCCTCTTTAAGTAACTGTGCACCCATATTCTCAAATGGATCTTCGAGTTCGATCTCCTTAACTATAGTGACACCATCACTACAGACTTGAGGGGGGCCAAATTTTTTATCAAGAACCACGTTTCGACCTTTTGGCCCTAGGGTAACCCCAACTGTATCGGCCATTATGTCTATACCGCGCTTCATTTTCGCTCGTGCTTCCGAGCTAAATTCTAATTGCTTAGGCATTAACTAGATTCCTCCAAGTTTCCTTATTTAACAAAAAGTATATCGTCTTCTCTTACGACTAAGTATTCAGTTTCACCTTCTTTGTATTCCGTTCCAGCGTATTTGGAATATACGACCGTGTCACCAACAGAAACATCTACAGGGACACGTTTCCCATCATCTGTTACCCGTCCGGCTCCTACAGCCACCACTGTACCTTCTTGTGGTTTTTCCTTGGCAGTGTCTGGGATATATATACCACCAGAAGTCAATTGTTCTTCACTGTCGGAAGGTTGAATAACCACTCGGTTGCCAATGGGTTTAAAGCTTACCTTGGCATCTGCTACCATGTTAGAAATTACCTCCTAAAATAATTTTTATCAGATCTATAATTATACGGTAATGTCCAGACTTGTGTCAACGATTCAAGTTTTGGTATTACAGAATTTTCTGAGGAATAGAACTTTTGGAAATCTTTTATCATGTATAAAAAACTTTCATTTTTGATTAAGTCGATGCGGCCAAGCCAATGGCCAAAAAATCTTGTAGTATTTACAGCATTCTTTTTTTCGATTAACGAAAGTTGGAGCTTTAATACACCATTTGATGCATTAACTATATTTGGCGAACTCATAGTGGTTTTCTTTGTTTTTTGTCTTCTGTCAGGTGCTGTATATATTCTGAACGACATCAAGGATATTGAATTCGATCGTAATCACCCTTATAAACGATTTCGTCCAATAGCAGCCGGAAAAATCTCTATCAATCTAGCGATTCTGTTTAGCAGTCTCATTATCTTACTAATAATGATTGTTTCTTTTGCAGCAAATAAAGATTTTGCATTTTGTCTTTTGGGATACTTACTAATTACAATTTTATATTCTTTAATATTGAAAAAAATCGTCGTTTTAGATGTTTCTGTAATTGCAATTGGTTTTGTAATTAGAGTAGTGTCTGGAGCAATTGTGGCGGAAGTCCCAATTTCACTATGGTTATACTTATGCACTGGATTAGGAGCGTTAATCCTAGGTTTTAGTAAACGCCGAGCTGAGTTAATGTTAGGCGGTGTTCAATCAACAAAATATAGGAGTGTATTTAAATTTTACTCCCTTACTCTGATTGATCGATTCATATGGATGGTTTCTGCTTCGTTTGTTCTGGCATATGCCTTTTATACATATTCGGCTCCAAATTTGCCCACGAATCGATTGATGATGTTGACTATACCTTTAGTAGTATTCGGAGTATGGAGGTTTTTACACCTTTTGAAGATTGGAAGAGTAAAACTGCAACCAGAGGATACTTTTTTTAGAGATAAGTTGCTTCTTATAGGAGGGTTATTTTGGGTAATTGGTTCAGTAACAATTCTTTACCTCTACAGAGGCTAATTTCAGATTTTGTTGAAAAAATTAGATGCTTCCATTAAACCAGCAGGATTCCCAACATCAAAGTGGTCTCCTTTAAAATAAAATGCATAGGTTTCTAGTTTTGCAATAAGACTTGAAATTGCGTCGGTCAATTGAATTTCGTTGTTTGCCCCAGGAGAAGTATTTTCTAAACTTTCAAAAATTGAAGGTAACAAAATATATCGCCCAACAATTGCTAAATTGGAAGTAGATTCATTCAGATCGGGTTTTTCAATCAGGGATTTCACTAGAGTGAAGTTATCTTTATGTAGATTTTCATTTGTCTCGACAATTCCAAATTGATTGATTAATTCATGTTCAACTTTTCTTACAGCAATAATGTTTGAATTGGAATGATTGAAGTGTTTGATCATAGATGAAGTAATTGCCTTTTTTGCAAAAATGAGATCGTCCGGTAGGATTATCGCAAATGGCTCTTTCCCTATTAGTTCTTTTGTTACCAGAATTGCATTTCCAAGCCCAAGCGGTTTTTCTTGGATAGAGAAATGAAGTTGGACCGAATTTTTCAAAAGTATGGATTTTTTTATATTCTTGTGGATTTGATTCTGTGCAGGTTGCCTGGGCAAAGTTGGATCTTTTTCATAATAATCAATTATCATATCTTGAGAAGGTGACATCACAACAAATATTTCATTGATTCCCGACTCAATTGCTTCAAATATAGCGTAATCAAGAACTGGACGATTAATTAATGGCATCATAGCTTTTGGAATAGTCCTAGAAATTGGTGAAAATCGTTTTCCTAGCCCAGCAACTGGTATTACAACCTTTTTAATGTCCATATTTTTTGATACTTTACTTTAGTTTAGTATTAATTTCCTGGCACAACATTTTTTACATTCTAATTGTACGATCATCAGGAGTTACTTTTGGCCAGGATCCTGAGAATCGATCAAAGTAATGATTGCCACCAATCCGTGTATTTATTATGTTCTTAGAACCGCTAACGTTTTCCCACATTTCTCTACGTAGTTTAACCACTTTGTTGGTGAGGGACTTTTGTAGTCCAGTAATTGGAGCATTATCTAATTTTAGAGTGATATCAAGAAGATCTTTTGGGTCATGATTCCAAGATGGAGATTTTGATTCTGAAACACGGTCGAACAAAAATTTAACCATGTAGCGGTTGTTTTCACTAAAGTTTGCTGTTCCAGCGTGCCAGATATCGTAGTGCAGAATTAAAACATGTCCGGCTGGAACCTCTGCAATTACTTGATGTGTAAAGTTTCCTTGGGAGGCGGTGACTTCAGGATTTGCAAACAATAGATGACTTCCAGGTATGAGTGCAGTAGGGCCATTAGATAAATCTACAGTTTGAGGGTAGTACATCATTAACAAATTCGAAATTTGATTAGGATTGCGTTCTCTTTCTCCGCCGTCTTGATGCCAGCTTTGACTTCTACTGCCCGGTGGATTTCTATGGCAGTGTCTATGAGTATTTATCGAATAGTCAGATCCAAGTAAACTAGATAATACTCCGATGACTTTGGGATTATTATAAACTTTTTGTAAATCAGGGATGCTTTCTGTGACTAGGTCCCCAGGATTGGAATCTAGTTGATTTAATTGAGTTATTATTGAATGGTTTATGTCGTCATCTATTCCTGTGTCTAATACAAGATAGCCTTTGACTATAAAATCAACTATTTCACTATCATTCAGTAGATGATTTGAGTTTTTAGATTCCTTAATCATTAAATTCCTCCAATTTCTCTAATATGAATTGGTACCCAATTACATCAAATGTCTCTGCTGTTTTTTGATCCGGGAAGTGAATGATTCTCCATCCATCGATTTGTGCTTCATGTACGGATTTATACATAGGTGCAGAGTGTTTTGGATCAATTTCAGTAATAGATCCTGGGATAGGCTCATAGATTGCCATTGATAGTACTGGAGATGCCGGGTGAGTGGTTTGTGAGCTAATATATAGCAAACGTTGTTTACTCGTCATAAACTGTCCCTTTCTCAAGGATATACTTGGGGTAAAACCCGAAATAACTAATAAAATGAGTGTATTATTTGTATAAATATTCGTCAATAAATATTTAACAATATATTAATAGATGCGGTGAAATGAATAAAATCGATGTGGTAGTTATAGGGATTGGACCTGCTGGTGCAATGACACTTTTACGCTTAGCTGAATTAGGAATCAGTGCAATTGGGATTGATTCAAGAACTGAAATTGCTGATAAGCTGTGTACAGGAATTATTGGATGGGAGTGTTCTCAGAAATTCCCTCCTGATCCTCAAATTATTCATTCTGCTTCTAATTGCGCTACGGTAGTATCACCTGCAGGCATGAAAATGAAAGTTACGTCTTCCAACCCTCAGGCTTTAGTTTTGGATAGAGTGAGTTATATTCAGTCATTTGCTACTAAAGCTCAGATGTTGGGGGCTAAGATTCTATTAGAAAATACTGTCGTGAGTGTTTCGATTAAAGATAATGGAGTTGAAGTACAAACTGATCGAGGAGAATCGTTTTTTTCAAAAATAATTGTAGTTGCTACCGGATTTTATTCTCCTATTCTTGAGAGTCTTGGGATAGTTAATCAAACATTTAGAGATGATCACATGGTGGCATCTCAAGCGACGGTTAAAATTAAAGACTTAAAAGAAATCCAAGTATTTTTAGGAGAACAAATAGTTCCAGGATCATTTGCTTGGCTTGTACCAACTTCCGAAGAAACAGCGTTGATAGGGATGTTCACAAAATTTCGATTACAAGGACATATGACTCATCTAATTAAGGAATTGTCAAATGATGGAATAATCGATTCAGTGATTAAATCTCAGTCACAATGGGGTATTCCAGGACGTCCACTAGATCAAACATTTTCTGATAGATTGTTGGTGGTTGGTGATGCCGCCGGACTCGTTAAACCTACTACTGGTGGTGGGATATATTACTCATTTCTTTCAGGTGAAATTGCTGCCGAAGTTATTCGAAATGCAATTCAATCAAATTCATTTTCTAAAAAAACGTTAAGCGCTTATCAACGCAACTGGAAGTCTGTTTTATATGATGAAATTCAAATTGGATTAAATATGAGAAAGGTTATTGAAAGTTTTTCCGATGAACAAATTGAAGTTTTGATGTCACATTTAATTAAATCAAAGTTCCTCAATAAATTAACTGATTCTTCAGACATGTCATTTGATTGGCATGGCAAGGTAATTGCGCATTTTCTTAGCAACCCGCCATTATGGAAGCTGATGAATTCATTTGGTCCAATTGTACAAACAATGCTATCCTTAGTGCGGCAAAAAATATAAACAAACTTTTGATTAGAATCAGTAAATGATTCTTTGGAAATAAGGAGAATTGATGTATAAGTTAAGAAGAGTTTATAGGACGAAACCTGGTGAGGCAGGAAATGTAGCTCAGCTAGTTTTCCAGCAAGCTAAGATGTACAAAGAAGCTGGTCATCGAGGTGATTTCACCGTGTCTTATAACGGATATACTCTTCCAGGAGAACAAAATATAGTTGTTTTAGAGTGGCAGCAAGACTCGATAATGTCACCTGGGAGACCGGGCAACAATATATCCAAGGAAATTAGGGAAGCTGGAGCAAAATACAGACCATTTCTAGAGAGTCAACATATTGAATTCTACGAAATGATAGATTCAGAATAACAAAAAATATTTAACGTTTGAAAGCAATAAAAGGAGAGTTTTTGACCAGTTGAAGTTCTACTTTTGTTCCGTACGCAAATTCTGGGTTAGGCGGTTGATGCAATTCTAATTCCATTCCTGATTGAAGCTTAATATGCAAAATTGATTCACCATTTCTGAACTCTTTGGATGAGATGGTTCCTATTCCAGATTCAGACACTACTGCTTTGAAATCTTTTGGGTGAATTAATAACTCCATTTCTTGCCCTGGGACTTTACTTGTATTTTCACAAATGAATTTCAATTTTCCTAATTCAGTGTCCACATATCCGTTCGAAACAATTCCAGGTATAAAGGAGCATGATCCAGATGCTTGGGCAACAAACTGACTGCGGGGAGAACTAAATATTGTTTCTGGACGACCCATTTGTTCAAATTTTCCAGCATTCATAATTCCGACTCTATCAGCCATAGAAAAAGCTTCATCGCGATCATGTGTAACGAAAATGGATGTGACACCTTGTTGATGCAGAATATTGGAAAGATCTCTGCGCATCATTGCTCTGGATCTAATGTCTAAGTTACCAAAAGGTTCATCAAATAATAGAATATCAGGTAATGGAGCAAGTGATCTTGCAAGGGCTACGCGTTGTTGTTGACCTCCAGAGAGTTGGCTAGGGAATCGATCTTCCAGGTTTTCTAGGCCTACTAATTGGATCGCATCTTTGACAAGTTTCGTTCTGGTTGATTTATTGAATGATCTAAGCCCGAATTCGATATTTTTTTGAACAGACATGTGAGGAAACAAAGCATGTTCTTGGAAAACCATACCAATTTTCCTCTGATCTGGGGGCATATGGAAATTTTTACTAGAAACTAATTCGTCTCTAATGAAAATTTCTCCATCTGTAACTTGATCAAATCCGGCAATTACTCTAAGTAAAGAAGTTTTACCACAGCCATTTTCTCCTAGAATAGATAGTATTTCACCTTTTTCTAATCGAAAAGTGACGTTCTGGATAGCAGGAACTTTTCCATGATGTCTGATGAGATTCTTACATTCTAAATAAGCTTTATTCATTGTTTAATGGGTTCATCTCCTTTGACAATAATATCAATGGCAAAATTGAGATAGCTATTAAGATTAATGAATATACTGCTGATTGTGCAAAGAAAGCTTCATTTGTTCTATCCCAAATAGTTGTTGCCAATGTCTGGAAATCCAGCGGTGCTAATATAAGAGTCAATGGCAATTCCTTAATCGTAATTAAAAAAACTAATGCGGTACCAGTAATGATACCGGGCATCATAAGAGGCAATGTAATTTTAGTGATGGTATGAAATGTGTTTGCCCCCAATAATTTTGCAGATTCTTCTATGTTTGGAGAAATACGAAGGATCATATCTTTTGTAGAGATTAATGCCGCAGGGAAAAACAACACTGCGTATCCTAGAATCAATATGAATATTGACTGATAAATAAAAGAGAAATAATTTATACAAAAATACAATATTGATAACGCTACAACGATTCCAGGAAGCAAGTACCCAAAATAGCTCGTGTATTCAAAAAATCTTGTGAACTTACTTGGATGTCTTACAATCAATGATGATGCAGGAATTGCAAAAACCATAATTAATGATGCAGCAAGCGTTGAAACCAACAAAGAATTCCATGCGGCTGACCAATTTAAATACAAGGATTGGTCATTAAGCATTGCTTTTAGCACCCAAAATACTAACGTGCTTATGGGGAAAATTATTGAAATTGCAATGATTGAAAAACAAAATGCGAAAGCCAAGGTATTCAATTTCCCTAATTTAATTGCAGTATTATTTCTTTGGGCTCCTGAGCCAGTATGATGATACGAATTGTTACCACGGTATCGAATTTGAGCGAATATGATGATTGTTGCAACTAAAAGCAAAACCAAAGATAAATTAGCCGCCATCGATCTGTCAATTGAAGTATTAAAATGCTGAAAAATTGCCCATGTAAATGTTTCATAACGCATCAGTGAGACAGCACCAAAGTCGCTTAGTGTATAAAGGGAAATAAGTAATGCTCCTGACAATATTGCCGGCTTTAGCTGAGGGAGAGTGATTCTGAAAAAAGCAGATAGTTGATTTTTACCTAATGTTCTGGCGGCTTCTTCCATCAAAGGATTGAGTTTTGCCATTGCAGCACATATAGGTAGAAGTAAGTATGGATAACTTAAGAAAGAAATAACTATTGTGGACCCCAACAATCCATGCACTTGTGGAATTTGATCAATACCGAAAAAACTTAATATTGGAAATAAAAATCCGCTACGGCTAGACAATGAGATTAGTATGAATGCTCCTACGTACGACGGCACGACTAATGGAAGAGTGCAAAGAATAAAAACGAGGTTTCTTAAAGGCATATCCGAACGAGTGAGAATCCATGAAAGTGGGATCGAAATTAATAAGCAAGTTGTTGTAACAGTAAGGATGAGTAAAACAGATTTTAAAAGTATAGTCGCAGTTTGATTGTTGCCAATGATATCGATTAAATTCCCTGGATTTTCAAAGCCTCGAATTAAAAGATAAATTATTGGTAACATCATTGCTAGTGCAATGAATAATGCAGGAATTAAAAGTACAAGTGGTGGAAATTTGTTCATAAAATTCCTGGACTGAAAGTGATTTATCTTATGATTAGTATCGATGTTACCGCCTTAACACAGGGGTTTGTAAATACATGTATACACAATTTATAAATATGCACATAAATATTTAAATGTATGCATATGTTTTGAAAGTAAGTATATACTACTAATTATAATATAACTAACTTCAAATTACGAAAGAGAGGGTCTTTTTATGATCTGTCAAGGTGATGAAATGAAGTTAAAATGTGCGAAATACCACAAGATATGGCATTTCTGCCATATTCCTAAAATGGATATGGAGTAGGTCCGTATGGAACTTCTATCAGAACAGGTTTGGTAGAATCTAAAGAAGAAATTATTGCATGTTGTAAATCTTGGGGAGAAGTCACATGAATTCCTGTAATACCGAAAGATTCAGAGAGTTTCATGAAATCCGGATTTGATAAATCTGAACCAATAGTATGTCCATTATATAGAGTTTTTTGGTCTCTTTTCACATTGCCAAAAGCATTATCATTAAACAAGATTGTTATTGTATTGATACCATATCTAGCAGCGGTACTAAGTTCTTGCACATTAAACATGAATCCGCCATCACCAGTAATTGCCACTACTGGCTTGTCTGGATTTGCTACTTTAGCACCCAATGCAAAGGGGAAAGCATAACCTAAATTCCCAAAGTAGGAAGATGTGAAAAATGTTCTTGGGTAGTATGTTGGGAAGAATCCCCTACTGTAATATCCTACTTGGGTCATTCCCGAGACAAAAATCCCATCTTCAGGTAGTGCCGATCGGATTGCTTTTAAATATTCGTCATGTGGACTAACGCGCATGTTCTCATCGAGTCTATAGTCCCGCAATTTTGCAATTTCTGAATAACGATTTTGATTTGATAATAATTTATGTTCAATTTCGTTGCTTATTTCAAAAAGAGATAATGACGCATCTCCAATGACACCGTGTGTTTTTTTATAATTCCTACCAATTTCTTCAGGGTCAATATCTATTTGAAGAACATCTTGATCAGATAATATTTCGGGAAAAGATAATCTGGTTCCAATTGCAATAATTAAATCGTGATTAGAAATTAGTGAATTATATGGATCATT
>CAZWTJ010000048.1:0-11939 GCA_964637555.1 uncultured Dehalococcoidia bacterium
TGGACGCCTATGGCTGATGCATCTTTTGACTGATTCGACGTTGATGCTTGGCATGGTAATGTTTTTTGGTCTGGGTCCAATCTTGGTTTTCTCTATGTGGGGTGGTGTTGTTGCGGACAGGGTGAATCGTATGAAATTGGTTGTAAAGACCCGAGGAGTAATTGCCGTTTTAGCAATTGTTACTGCATTATTAATATCGTTTGAAATTATTGAACCATGGCACTTGCTACTACTTTCATTCTTAAACGGTGTGCTTTTATCATTTGACATTCCATCTCGACAGGCAATAATCCCCAATCTAGTCAACAAGGAACACTTGATGAATGCAATTGTTGCTCAGTCTTTTGTACATGGTGCCGCTACTGTTTTAGGACCACTTTTATTTGCTCCATTGATAAACTTTTTAGATATCGAAGGGGTGTTTTATTTCATTGGTAGTATGTATTTATTAACTGTTGTTTTTTTTATGTGTGTGGATGTTTCACCTCATTCGAGTAACTCAAATAATCCTAAAAAATCGGTTTTTGTTGCCGATTTAATTGAAGGATTTAGATATATGACAGCTAGAGCTGAAATTTTGAGTCTCATGGGCTTGGGCATTGTGGTAGGGTTTTTTGGTTTGTCTTTGGGGACATTGCTTCCAGTATTTGCAGAAAATTTTGGTGGAGGGGCTCTTATTTATAGTAGATTTCTTTTTGCAATGGGAATTGGTGGAGTGATGGCAACGTTCATGCTTGCATTTTTCTCTAGTGGTAAGAATTCACTTTATTTGCAGTTGATCTCAGGGTTAATTTTAGGAATTTCCCTGATAGTCTTCACTGTAGTAGAACCTTTGATTTTAGCCTTTATATTTGTGCTTATGATTGGAATGTCTAGAACAATTTTTCATATAATTAACGATACTATTTTACAAACCATTGTTGATGATAAATTTCGGGGACGTGTGATGAGTATCCATATGCTTGGGTGGGGTTCATCGGCGATTGGAGGATTACTCGTAGGTTTTGTGGCCCAATTGTATAGTCCTGATAATGCTTTGGTTTTTGCAGGCATATCTATAATTATCGGGAGTATAATTTTTACATATATAACTCAAAGAAACACTAAATAAATTAGAATTCGGAGGCGAGAAATGTTGAATAATGAGTTTGAGTGGGAAATAGTTAAAAGTGATGAAAGATATATTGTTTCCGACAACTATAATTTAAAGGATTTAGTTTCTAGCATTACTGTTTTGAATCCCGGTAAGAGTACTACTGGACATAGCCATAAAGGACAAGAAGAAGTGTATGTGTTTTTCAGAGGTGTTGGGAAAATGCAAATAGATCAAAAGGAATATTCAGTTACTCAAGGGGATGTGATTCCAGTAGATGATGGAGCTTTTCATAGAGTTTTCAATGAATCGAATCAGAAATTAGAATTTGCTGCGATATTTAATGGTCGTAGGGAAAGTTAGAGTCTATACACTCATATTAAATGCTGATTCCCAAAACTGATATTCATAGTGGCAACTGGACAAAAAATTTTCGGATAATATTTTTTTTCGCTTTTGGTCGAAATTTTCAGAATTTTTGTCAATAAAGTTTTTTAACCATAAAGCTAATTGTTCAAATTCTTCTGAACTATACATTTGTATCCAGCGTTGGTAAAGGTGTGTGAATTGATTTTGTTGAGGAGAATATTTTGAAAGGTTTTTCCCTATTTCTGAATATCCCCATGAGCAAGGCAAAATAGCAATTGCCGAATCGATTGAGTCACCTGAATATGCGGTGCTTAGCAAATGATTGAGATAAGAACGCGTTGCATGAGATGGTTGAGTACTTTCAAGATCATCTTTTGAAATACCGAAATCTTTACAAAAACTGACATGAAGATTCATCTCGACATTCAATGTTTCATTGTTGAGATTTGCAAACCATTTCATTTCATCAAGAGTATTTGCTTTGCTACAAGCTAGCGAAATCACTCTAGAGAATCCAATTAGAAAGATATAATCTTGGCACATGTAATAACGGAAATTGTCGATAGGTAGTGTCGCGTTTCCAATTCCCTGTACGAAGGGGTGGGATTCGATTGATTCCCAAATTTTCGTTGATTGGAGCCTCAAATCTAATGAAAATGACATGATTTCATCTTTTTGATAGGATAATTTCAGTGCCGTTTTCCACTGAGTTAAGAATTTCTAGATTTTCGTTAATTAATCCGATAATATTCACAGGACTAGCGGCTCTAGATTCATCTCCAAGGCTTGCGGGTGTCGGGCCCCAAAAAAGGCATAATGCGTTTCCCGGTGGCCAATAAGCGACTGTTCCTTTATCTACAATATCTGTTGCATTGTGGTCAGAATCTGTTTTTATTGGAGTTGAAAAATATATTTCTTTTCCCCAAACATTTATATTTGCAGTAATTGGTAAGGATTCCCAAACTAACTGCGAAGTGGAAGATTCGTTCAATGTTGCAGAAAGCGTTATTTGATCTATTTGAATATTCAAGATTTTTGGCATTGGATTTAAATCCTAGTTTTTTGATCAAATGATATGTTCATTTGACACAAATCATATATGAAGATAAATTGCTCTGGCAAATCATGAATTTAGAAAAATACATTTTATCTATTGATCAGGGGACAACTGGTACAACTGCACTTGTTGTAAATCAGGGGGGCGATGTATGTGGTCAAGGATATAGAGCGGTAAGAGAAATATATCCTAATCCAGGGTGGGTGGATCAAAATCCAATCGAATTAATTGATTCTTGTGAATATGCAATATTAGAAGCTTTGAGAAATGCTAATGTTCACCCAAGTGAATGTATTTCAGTAGGTATAACAAATCAACGTGAGACGACATTGGTTTGGGAGAAAGATTCGGGGAATCCAGTTTCTGATGCTATTGTTTGGGAATGTAGGAGGACGTCAAGAATCTGTGAAGAGTTAAAATCACAAGGTCTAAGTGAACAAATTCGTGATCGAACAGGACTTCCTATAGATGCTTATTTTTCGGCGACTAAACTCAGATGGATCCTAGACAATATTCCTGACGGTCAAAGTAGAGCTCAAAGGGGAGAATTGCTTTTTGGCACTGTGGATAGTTGGATCATCTGGAATTTGACTGATGGAAGAAATCATGTAACGGATATTACTAATGCAAGTCGGACCATGATGTTCAATTTGCATTCAAAAGATTGGGATGATTTTATTTTAGATTTGTTGAATATCCCAAGGAATTTGTTGCCGGAAATAAAACCATCATCTGGTATCTTCGGGCATGCTAATAATGGACTTTTTGAAGGGTGCAGCACACCGATTTCAGGAGTGATTGGAGACCAACAAAGTGCATTGTTTGGTCAAGGATGTATTTCTTCTGGATCTGCAAAGAATACATACGGAACAGGTTCTTTTCTACTTTTAAATACAGGAGGAGAACTTACTGTGTCTACTGAGGGATTGATTACAATCCCTGCATGGGGAATAGATTCCGATATTACATATGCTTTAGAAGGTAGTATATTTTCAACAGGTGCGGCAGTACAATGGCTTAAAGATGGGATAGGGGTTATTGAACAAATTGCTGATGTTGAAACTTTGGCATCCTCTGTGCCCAATAATGGTGGTGTTTTTGTGGTGCCTGCATTTTCTGGTCTAGGTGCTCCATATTGGGACATGTATGCCAGAGGTGCAATTTTGGGTTTAACCCGAGGAAGCAACGCGGCACATATTTCAAGAGCAACTTTAGAATCAATTGCTTTTCAGTCCAGAGATGTTCTAGAGTCAATGCAAAAAGATTTTGGTCAAAATATTTCTACTCTAAGAGTAGATGGTGGTGGATCTGAAAACCGATTGCTTATGCAGATCCAAGCAAACATGCTAGGTGTACCGATTGAACGTTCTGCTGTGCTGCAATCTACTGGTATGGGTGCTGCAAACATGGCAGGGTTAGCAGTAGGGTTTTGGAAATCAATTGAGGAAGTTGCTAATCGCTGGAGAAGCGATGTGGTTTTCGATCCAGAAATAAGTATTGATGAGCGAGAGGATTTGTATTCTAGATGGAAGATAGCAGTTTCAAGAGCCTCAGATTGGGCTGATGAATAATTTTGTAATGGAGGATTTATGCCTAGAATAAGTGAAGATGTACTATTAAATATAAGTGCTAGTTTGCTCAAATCATCCGGAGCTTCAAATGAAGAGGCTACAATAGTTTCTGAGCATTGTATTGATGCCAATTTGGCAGGGCATGATTCTCATGGAATTATTCAAATCCCAACATATATAGAACGAATAGAAATGGGACACATTATTCCAGGAGCGCCATTTGAGATTGTTAAATCATCGAATACGACTACAGTTATTGATGGTAATTGGGGTTTTGGTTACTTAGTGTCGAAACGTGCTATGGAAATAACCATCGAAAAAGCAAAAAATCAGAATGTTGCAGCCACTACTGTTTTTAAACAAAGTCATGTTGGTCGAGTAGCAAGTTATCCAACAATGGCTTCAAGCGCAGGGATGATAGGGTTAATGACAGCCGATTCGGGTAGAGCGGCAAAAACTGTAGCACCATTCGGAGGTGTTGATGCTAGGCTTGGAACTAATCCTATATGTATTGCAATGCCAAGTAATTTAGAAGGCCCCTTATTTCTTGATATGGCAACGAGCGCTGCAGCAGCCGGGAAACTAAATCTTGCGGCCGTTAGGGGGGATGACGTTCCCGAAGGCTGGATATTGGATAATGAAGGGAAACCTACAACTGATCCTTCTTCGCTTAAAGAAGGTGGTGTTTTGCTCCCATTGGGAGGGAATGAGGGCCATAAAGGATATGGATTGTCTGTAATGATTGAGATTTTTTCTGGAATTTTAACGGGATTAGGCTTTGGGCATGAGCCCTCTGGAAGGCACAATGATGGTTGTTTTATGGCAGTTTTCAATGTGGAAGCATTTCTGCCTTTAGAGCAGTTTAAAACTGAGGTTACAGAATTCGCAAAATATCTTAAAAGTTCTAGTTCTCGTCAAGGTGTTGAGGAAGTTTTGTACCCTGGAGAAATTGAGTCGAAAAACATTTCCTTAAATAAAGCTAATGGAATCTTTATAGAAGATTCTACTTGGAATCATTTACAATTCATTTCGAAAAGGTTAGAGATTTTTGATAGTTTAGATTGGAACACAATTCCGAACAACTAAATTCTAATACTTAGATGTTTCCTGCAATCAGATCCCCCATTCGTTGAGTGGCTACAATTTCACCACCGTCTGATGAAATATCGGTAGTCCTGAATCCTTCAGACAAAACACCTTCTACAGCTCTTTCTACTGCATCTGCTTCATTGTGTAGGTGGAGAGAATAACGCAGCATTAATGCCATACTAAGAATTGTTCCAATAGGATTTGCAATCCCCTGCCCTGCAATATCTGGAGCACTACCATGGATAGGTTCAAAAAGGTTTACACTTGATTCGGTACTTCCAGGGGTCCCTGCTAGACTAGCACTAGGTAGCATTCCCATTGAACCAGACAATATTGAAGCTTCATCAGTCAATATATCACCAAAAGTATTTTCAGCTACGATTACGTCGAATCTTGAAGGCTCTCGAATCAGTTGCATGGAAGCATTGTCAACTAACAAATGATCTAACTCGATTTCAGGATATTCTTTCGATACCTCGATAGTTACTTCTCGCCAAAGCCTACCTGATTCAAGTACGTTGGCTTTGTCCACTGATGTTACATGTTGTTTTCTTGATTTTGCTAATTCAAATGCGACTTTTACAACCCGTTCAATTTCATGTTCTGAATATAAAAGAGTGTCTACAGCCTTTCTCTCGGAATCCTCTTCCCATCGTTTTTTCGGTTCAGCAAAATAAAGTCCCCCTGTAAGTTCCCTGATGATAAGCATATCTACATCTTGCAGAATGTGGGGTTTAACTGGGCTAGAATTTATTAATTGAGGAAAAATTTTTACTGGTCTAAGATTTGCAAACAATCCAAGATTTTTGCGAATAGCTAAAATTCCATCTTCAGGACGTGTTTTAGCTTGTGGATCATCCCACTTTGGTCCTCCAACCGCTCCAAATAATATTGCATCGGTATTCTCGCAAAGCTCCTTTGTTTCTTCAGGTAGAGGAGTTCCGAAATCATCTATTGCATTGCCTCCTACAGGACCAGATTGAGGGGTAAAAATGTGTCCAAATTTCTCGCCAACAGCATTCATGACTTTTACTGCTTCAGTAATTACTTCCGGGCCAATTCCATCACCAGGAAGAACAGTTATTGTGTAATTCATTCCATTCTCCAAAAATAAATATTCTATAGAGTATTATATGATATGGTTCTGATTTGTATAGATAAATTCTGATAGAGGAATTGATGCCTAAATATGATTGTATAGTTGTTGGAATTGGTGGGATGGGCAGCGCAACTTTATTTGAATTAAGACGAAGAGGCAAAAATGTATTAGGAATAGAGCAATTTGGTCTAGCTCATGAACTGGGTTCATCACATGGGTCTACTAGAATTATAAGATTAGCATACTATGAGCACCCATCTTATGTGCCAATGATGAAAAGGGGTTATGAACTGTGGGACGATCTTCAGAAGTTATCTAAGAAAAAATTAATTCACACCACCGGATCATTAGATATTGGTCCGCCAGAAAGTATTGTCTTTAAAGGTTCTAAAGAATCATGCGAATTACATAATTTGCCTTATGAGGTCTTGAATGGAAGTGCAATTTCTTCACAATTTCCTGGATATCAATTACCCGACCATTTTATGTCAGTGCTTCAACCAGATGGAGGATTTTTAGAACCTGAAAGATGTATTAATGCATTTGTAGATCTGGCTTGTAAAATGGGAGCTGAATTACACACTGACGAGCGCGTGCTCAGCTGGGAAGTGATCGATTCTAAAACTGTAAGAATTCAAACGAATTGTGGAGAATATGAGTCTGAGAATCTGATCTTCACATCAGGAGCTTGGACAGGAAAAATACTGCCTGATTTGGAATCGAAAGTTGTGCCTGAGAGACAAGTGATGGGCTGGTTTGATGTGGGTTCTTCAAATGCGTTTGATCCTGAGAATTTTCCAGTCTTCAATTTATTGGTCCCTGAGGGCAGATATTATGGCTTTCCTCAATATGATATTCCAGGTTTCAAGATAGGACTCTACCATCATTTATATGAAAATGTTGACCCTGATCATCTTGACAGGTCAATAGTAACCTCAGCTGACGAACATGCTCTCAGAAGGTGTGTTTCGAAGTATTTTCCTATGGCTGATTATGAAATGATTCAGGCGAAAGTATGTATGTTTAGTAATAGTCCTGATGAGCATTTTATAATCGATAGGTTGCCGCAATTGAATAACGTGTTTGTAGCAGCTGGATTTTCGGGTCATGGGTTCAAATATTGCAGTGTCGTAGGGGAAATTCTTGCGGCTTTAGTTGACAACCAAGAACTAGACTTTGATATTAGTATGTTCGAACTAGATCGATTAACCAATTAGTTAGCTACAATATTCACCAGTTTCCCAGGTATGTATATAATTCTCCGTAACTCTGCATTTTCAAGATGTGTTGCGATTTTTGGGCTAGAGAGTGCTGTCTTATGAGCTTCATCTTCTTTAATTGAAACCGGGACTACAATTTTGTCTCGGACTTTTCCATTGATTTGAACAACCATTGTAAATATTTCGTCTGCGGCGATTTGATCATCCCAGCTTGGCCATGATTGGGTATGAACACTGAATTCGTGTTGATGTTTTTCCCATAGTTCCTCTGAAACATGTGGAGCCATGGGCGCAAGCATTAAAATTAGATTCTTGATAGAGAAATTCCAATCATCTGATGTGATGGTTTTTGATTCCCAATATTTGTTGAGTTCATTTGTTAGCTCCATCAGAGCGGCTAAAGCGGTATTGAATTTAAATTTCTCGAGATCTTCCGTTACTCTTCGGATAGTTTTGTGAGTTATACGTTGGATTTCCTTTTGAGCATTTTGATCAGTCTCGAATTCATCTATTAGTAATGGATCTCTATTTGAAATATCCCATAATCTGTTTAACCAACGTGACATCCCATTTATACCTTCATCACTCCAACTTCCTCCTTGATCCCAAGGCCCTAAGAACATTAGGAAGCACCTAACAGTATCAGCACCAAACTCTTCGACATATTCATCTGGAGCTACTACATTTCCCCTAGATTTGCTCATTTTCTCGTGATCTTGTCCTAATATAATTCCTTGATTGAACAATCTTTTGAAAGGTTCATTCGCATGAACTATTCCCAAATCTCTTAATGCTTTAACGAAAAACCTGGAATACAAGAGATGCATTACTGCGTGTTCAGCTCCTCCGGTGTACTGATCAACCATTCCCCAATCAGATTGCTTTTGGGGGTCGAAAGGGCCGTCGGAAAAATCAGGGTTTGTGAATCTAAGGAAATACCATGATGAATCAACGAAGGTGTCCATTGTGTCTGTTTCACGTTGTGCTGCATTTCCACAGTTTGGACATTCAGCATTTAAAAAATCATGATTGAATTTTAAAGGCGATTCTCCAGTAGGTCTGAATTCTGCGTCTTCTGGAAGGACTATTGGCAAATCTGTTTCTGGAACAGGTAAAGTTCCACATTTTTCACAATAAATGATTGGTATAGGAGTTCCCCAATATCTCTGACGAGAAATTAACCAATCTCTCATTCTGTAATTTGTGGTTCGTCTACCTATCGAATTTTCTTCAATATAATCAGAAATCTTTTCGATGCCCTCATAATTATCTAGCCCATCGAATTGATTTGAATTAACCTGAATTCCTGGATTTGTAAACGCTTTTTCTAACTTTTCTCCATCCCAATCATTTGGTGCGACCACTACTCGCACAGGCAATTGATATTTCTCAGCAAATTCAAAGTCTCTTTGGTCATGCGCTGGAACCCCCATTACCACACCGGTACCATAAGTCATTAAGACGTAGTCTCCGACAAGCAAAGGGATCCTTTCTCCATTCATTGGGTTAATACAATAAGAACCTGTAAATACACCGGTTTTGACTTTTTCAGTCGAAAGTCTTTCGATTTCAGATTGGTGTCTCGCTTTGTTGATATATGCGTTAACTGCGTCTAGATTTTCTGGTGTAGTGATTTCCTCTACAATCGGGTGTTCTGGAGCCAGCACCACAAATGTAACTCCAAAAACTGTGTCAATTCGAGTGGTGAAAGCGGTCAACTCTGTTGTTTCAAGATTGAATTCAGTGATGTCAAAATTTATCTCAGTGCCAGTACTTTTACCTATCCAATTAGTTTGCATCACATTGATTTTGTTCGGCCAATCTATCTCAGAATGATCTAGGAGTTCTTCCGCGTATTGGGTGATTTTAAAAAACCATTGATTTAATTCTCTTCGTTCCACCAAAGAATCACATCTTTCGCATGTGCCATCATTTAAAACTTGTTCATTTGCTAAAACCGTGTTGCATCCTGGGCACCAGTTAGCGGGAGCAAAGTCTCTATAAGCTAGTCCATTTTTGTAAAGTTGAAGGAAAAACCATTGATTCCACTGGTAGTAGCTTGGTTCACACGTCACTATTTCTCTATTCCAGTCATACATGCTTCCCATAGATTTGAGTTGACGACGCATATTCGATATATTGCCCATTGTCCATTTATATGGATGAATTCCACGACTGATAGCAGCGTTTTCAGCTGGGAGTCCAAATGCGTCAAAACCCATTGGATGTAATACATTGAATCCGTTCATACGTTTATATCTTGCATGAGCATCAGCTGGAGACATTGCATACCAATGTCCAACATGTAGATCCCCCGAAGGGTAAGGGTACATTGTGAGTTCATACCATTTTGGAAGATTAGTATCTTCGCGAACATTGTATAATTTATTTTGCAACCAAGCGTTTTGCCATTTTGCTTCAATTGATTGGTGGTCAAAAATCTTCTCAGATCGCCTAAGCACAGACATTATTTGTCTCCGTTTAAATAATAAATTTAGGCTGAAGTTTTTAGGCCAGCAGTGGTAATTCCTGCCTGCACTACGTCTTCATCTTCTTGGGGTAGACCTCCACTTGCTCCGACCGCGCCTACTAATTCACCATTTTGGAAAATTGGAAGAGCTCCCTGCCCCATTATAAAATGTCCATTTTGAATGGTCGTGAAAGCATTAAAAATTGGTGATGAAGCACGTTCTTCAAGTTGAACACTAGGCAAACCAAAACAAGCTGAGGCTACAGCTTTTCCATGGGATATCATGGGAGTTCGCCAGGATGAACCATCCTCGCGAATCATAGCAATAAGATCGCCCCTTGGGTCAACAACAGAAATACTCATTTTCAAATTCAGTTCAGTCATTTTTTGTCGGGCACCGGATATAATCTTTTCTGCATCAGAAAGGTTTATTGAAGTCATAGATTTTCTCCATTTCTAAGAAAGTTAATTCAATTATCTTATATTTTATCTAAATTGTTAATGATCGCGTTGCCGACTTCAGAAGTGCTGGCATCTCCCCCAAGATCAGGTGTAACAATTTTTCCATCAGCTAAGACTTTAAGTACTGATTTTTCAATTTCAGTCGCAGGCTTGTCGTGGCCTAGATGTCTTACCATCATTGCTGCTGTCAAAATCTGTGCCATTGGATTGGCTACTCCTTTTCCAGAAATATCTGGAGCGCTTCCATGTGTTGGTTCAAACATCGAAGGGAATTCACCTGATGGATTCAAATTGGCGCTGGATGCGAGCCCCATACTGCCTGTAATAATTGCGGCAATGTCCGTAAGAATATCTCCAAATAAATTACTACCTACAACAACATCAAATGCTTCGGGCTTTCTGATGAAATCCATACATGCCGCGTCGATTAAAAGTGAGTTTGTAGAAATGTCAGGATAGAGACTTGCCACCTCAGAGAATGTGTTATCCCATAGAACCATTCCGTATCCTTGTGCATTAGATTTGGTTATAGAAGTCACATGGTGGTTTTTCTTTCTTCTGCGAGCTAATTCAAAGGCATATCTTATGACACGTTCACAACCTCTTTTAGTGAAAATACCTGCTTGGACACTTACTTCTTCCGGGAATCCGCTATACAAAAACCCCCCAATATTCGCATATTCTCCTTCTGTGTTTTCTCTTATAACTACCATATCAATGTCGTATGCTTTCTTATCTGATAATGGTGAAGTAATTCCAGGGAATAGAATATTTGGGCGTTCACATACATATTGATCAAATGTCCTGCGAATAGGCAATAACAGACCGTTAAGTGTAATATGATCTTGGATTTCTGGATGACCCACTGCCCCTAAAAAAATTGCTTCTTTACTTTTAAGTTCGTTTAGACCATCGGTTGGCATCATTTCATTGTGTTTAAAATAATAATCAGATCCCCATGGATATTCAGTAAATTCCCATTGGATTTCATGTTTTGTGCCAACAGCATTCAGGACTTTTAAACCTTCCTCTACAACTTCTATGCCTATGCCGTCTCCTCTGATTACGGCAATTTCATGTTTTTGCAATGCTTACCTCCCATAATTAATATTAGTGAATGCTAGCATATAATGCTTAATAATATGCATTGTCATTGTTGATTATTTCTAATGCTTGCAACGCTAGTAATGTAACGTCATTTGGTGGTGGTTGAGTTATATCTATTCCATTGAAGATTGATTTTCTATTTGCTATGTCATCTTTTGAAATCCATACCCATCCTTCTGGGACAGAGTTCTTCTTGTCAGAAATCCTGCAGAAATAAATCATATCAATGTGTTGATGAAATCCATCAATCGGATCGTCTATGTCTTCAATCATTATGGTAACGGGAGCATGTACTTGTTCTGGATAATTAAATTGAATCGCTGGGTGTGTAGGTACAACAGTAACATTTAGATTTGTCTCTTCGTATATTTCTCTAATCACTGCTTGCATTGGATCTTCATT
>CAZWTJ010000049.1:0-11791 GCA_964637555.1 uncultured Dehalococcoidia bacterium
TTTTAGGTCCTGATCCTGCAGATGTGGGAGGTTTGGCGGAAATGAAATTTATCGCTGAATATGCGGATTTGCATGGAATTTTGTTTGCTCCTCATGGGACTCTTGACGGATTGATTGGTTTGGCAGCGCATGTCAATTTGGCCGCTACGTTACCACATAACTATATAGGATTTGAGCTTCCTACCGGGCAACCGGAATGGTGGTATGACATATTGGATGGAGTAGGTGATTTGGCAGTAAACGATAGTCATATAGATGTATCAGATTCACCAGGACTCGGAGTAACTTTTATAGTCGAGGAAGCTAAAAAGTATCTCCATGAAGAAGACAAATATTTTTTTGATGATTAATAAATTGAATAAAAGGACAAGTATATGACTTCGAAACCAAACATTTTGTTTTTGATGACTGATCAGATGCAAGGCAGAGTTTTAGATGATTTAAACCCTTGCAAAACACCCAATATCGATAAATTGGCAGCAAGAGGGATGAGATTCACTCGAGCATATACTCCTAATGCGGTCTGTTCTCCTGCGAGAGCTAGTTTGATGACAGGATTGCTTCCTCATAATCATGGGGTGCTTTGGGTTACCCATAGTGTAGATGATGATCAGGGAATGTTAAGAAATGATAAGCCTCATTGGGCTCAAAGACTTTCTGGAAGTGGGTATAAAACAGGTTATTTCGGAAAGTGGCACATTGAACGTAGCGGTGAATTGGATCGATTTGGGTGGCAAATTTTTGCAGAACCACTAGGTAACCAAGCAACTCAGTCGCTTACTGATCTTCCAGAACTTAGTGCAAAATTGACAAGGCTTGAACAAAAATCCAAAGCTTTTGTGAATTCAAGTAATTTTTCTGTTGAAATGAATTTAGATCGAAACGAAGGTTATAGTGATAGCAGGTTTTATGGTGTTACCGATGTGCCTCCAGCAGAACGACCATTAGGAATCCGAACACAGTTAGCAATGGATTTTTTGGATAACGTGATTGATGGAGATGATCCGTGGTGTTGTTTCGTTAGTCTCATTGAACCTCATGATCCGTTTATATGTGGAGAGGAAGCTTTTTCCAAATATGATGTCGATTCACTAGAGTTACAACCAAATGTATTTGATAATCTGCAAGGTCGTCCTGGAATTTATAAGAAAGCTGCACAAATATTTGACAAGATGAATGACCATCAAAAACAAGAAGCAATGGCTTGCTATTATGCAAATATTTTCGAGGTAGATGAACAATTTGGAAGACTCATCGATAAATTGGATGAGTCTGGCCAGTTGGAAAACACTATCATTGTTCTTACATCCGACCATGGGGAATTATTAGGTTCACATGGTCTTTATACTAAAAACTTTACTGCGGCTGAGGAAATTTATAATATCCCAATGGTTTTGGCTGGACCAGGGATTGCTCAGGGGGTGGTTACAGATGCTAGAGTAGGTTCACACGATTTATGCCCGACCATATTGGATCTAGTAGGATGTGATCAGATAGAGTCGGCAGATTCGAGGTCATTTTTAAGTGTCTTAGAAGATCCAATTAATGAGAGTGCAAAGTTCCAAAGAGGATATGCAGAGTTCTTCGGTGGGAGAATGATTCTCACTCAAAGGGTGGTGTGGAATGGGCAGTGGAAATTTGTATTCAATGGATTTGATTTTGATGAGTTGTACGATTTAGAAAATGATCCTTATGAATTGAATAATCTTGCATATGATTCTCAACATCAGGAAAAACTCAAGGAAATGACTGCTCAGATGTGGCAGGTAATCAAAGATACTAATGACGGTTCCTTAGCCAATTCAAATTATCCCAGTATGAGGGTTGCGCCATATGGACCGATGATTATTGATTAATTATCGGGTGTTTGTTTTTGACAAATTTTGAACTGCTATTAGTATGAAGTTAATTTAGATCGAAAAACTATTCATGGTTTTAGGGAGTTATGGATGGATCAGACATGGACTGAGCAAGTGGTTCAATTAGCAGGTACTGATATCGGTCTGGTGCAAGGAGGTTCAGGAGAACCTCTGCTCATCTTACATGGCGAATTGGGACATCCGACTTGGCTTTCTTTCCATGAGGATCTTTCTAGTGATTTCGCGCTTTCAATCCCTTCGCATCCAGGATACGGGAAGTCACCACAATTGGATTGGATAATGAATATGCGAGATATGGCGGGTTGGTATCTCCACGCCTTAGATGAAATGGATCTACCTCCAGTGAATGTTTTAGGATTATCTTTGGGAGGATGGTTAGCTGCGGAAATGGCAACAATGAATCCAAATACTTTTAAAAAAATGGCTCTTGTTGGTTCACCTGGAATAAAACCATCAGAGGGTGAGATTTTTGATATGTTTTTAGTGGTTGCCAAGGAATATATGTCTGAATCAGTTCTGGACAAAGATAGCGTCGCAGAGTTTAAACAAATTTGCCCAGATGATCCCAGTCCTGATCAAATTGAAACCTGGGAAATTGCCCGAGAAGAATCTTGTCGCCTAGCCTGGAAACCTTATATGTATTACCCTGGGCTTCCTAATTTATTGGGACGGATTAAATCTTTGCCTACTCTCATTGTTTGGGGGGATAAAGATCCAATTGTGCCACTTAATGTTGGGGAAATTTATCACAAATCAATACAAGAATCCGAATTAAAGATTATACAAAATTGTGGCCATCAACCTGAAATTGAAAAGCCAAAAGAATTTGTAAAAATTTTAAAAGACTTTTTTTAGAATTAATCTAGGGAAGGAGATTTGATAGATGTTCATAGGACATTTTACTGAGCGACCTTATCAAGACCCAAAGTCTGGTTACTTTGGGGCAACGGGTAAATCGATCAAAGACTTAGATCTTAGCAATGAAATATATGACCCCCAGATAGGATCGGATCTTTATAATCGTTATCTAGATGAGAAAATGTATGCAGAGGAAATGGGTTTTGATGGGTTGATGTTGAACGAACATCACAGTACTCCTTTTTGTATGGGTGGTTCTATGAATATTGAGGCTGGGATTTTAGCTAGAATGACTAACCGAGCAAAGATCGTCCTCTTAGGAAATATTTTGCCGATATGGGAAGATCCACTATGGTTGGTTGAGCAACTTTCAATTATAGACATGATTTCGAAAGGGAGGTTGGTATCTGGTTGGGTTAGAGGTACTGGTAGAGAGAGTGTTGCTCATAATGCTCCACCCCCTTACAACTGGGAGAGATTTCAGGAAGCTCACGATTTCATTGTAAAGGCATGGACTACTGATGGCCCTTTTCGTTGGGAAGGTAAGCATTACCAATATCGTTATGTAAACCCTTGGGCTAAACCTTTTCAAAAACCTCATCCTCCTATTTGGTTGCCTGGAGTCGTAAGTAGAGATTCTTTAATTTGGGCTGCTAGAAATAGAATTCCCTACATAATGCTGGCTACAGATATGGAACCTACTAAAGAGGCTTTTCAACTTTATCATGATACTGCTGAAGAAGAGGGATACAAATCTGGGCCTCAGAATATTGGATACCTTTGGAAAGTTCATGTGGATGAAACAGAAGAACTTGCACAGGAGACTGCAAAAAAATATGTCCAAGGGCCGAGCAATCCATTTCTTGCCGGGAATGAAGGGACAAACAACGAAGCATTGATGCGATTACCTGGATTAAGTTCACGTAAACGTGTTTTAGCTACGAGGAATTTTGCTACAGCCAACCGTGGCGGAGTGGCAAGTGCGAAACCGTTTGAAGAACAGCAAGAAAAATATACCATTATTACGGGAACGCCTGACTCAGTTATTCCAAAGATTCGACATGTTTTAGAGATCCTCAGACCAGGAAGTGTGATTTTTTGGGATGGAGATGGTGCTATGACACATGATGATCAGATGAGAAGTTTACGGCTTATGGGTGAATATGTAATTCCTGCTGTTAGAGAAATAGGTGACGAGCTTGAACTTAATAGTCCTTTTGAGGTAAGTCCTTCGACTGGCGAAGCATTGTTTGAAACTCCTACTGATCCCATAGTGAAAATGTAACCTTTTCATCTTCGCAGCAGACGTTGGATGTATCTGTGCTACTGTGCTTAGATACATTTAAGAGTAGTCACAGCTGTGTACGTTTTAAATAAGGTCGTACACTGCACATTTTGTGACTCTGAATATTAATTATTCAGCCGGAGAATCTTTGATTCCTTGACTTAATGATGGAATTTCTATAGGGTTTGATTCTTGAGAGGGCTTAATTAGCCTTTTGTGCCAAGGGCTATTATGGATTGGTTTTAGGTTTAATCCGAACTTAATCTTTTGCCTCGTTGGCCTAAATTAATCTAGGGTCGAATTATTCGACTCTTAAAATGTGAGGTGTGAATGGTTATGACTGAGAAGATTGAATCGGTCTCTTTAAAATTTCTTGGTGCTGCACTGATAGCAATCGCGGTTTTTGCTTTCGCTTGTAGTTCCTCTGATCCTGAAGTAGTCACTGAGACTATTGAGGTGATTAAAGAAGTAGAAGTTGTTAAGGAAGTAGAAGTTGTTAAAGAAGTAGAAAAAGAGATAGTCAAAGAAGTAGAAGTAGAAGTAGAAGTAGTTAAAGAAGTTCCAGGGAAAACGAAAACAGTCTTGGTTGAAAAAGAGGTTGTAGTAGCTGCCCCTGAAAAGGAAAAAAGAGAGATTGTATTTAGCGGTTTGGGATGGGACAGTGCGTTGCTTCAAAACGCAGTTGCTAGATATATAGTAGAAAATGGATATGGTTATCCAACTAGTGAAATTGAGGGACAGACAGTTCCTTTGTTCCAGGGTCTTCGAAAAGGTGACGTTGACCTTGCAATGGAAATATGGCTACCTAACCAAAACGTAGTTTGGCAGGAGGCTGTCAGGGCTGGAGAGGTGCTGCCAGTTGGTAAAAGCCTTGAGGACAATTGGCAAAGTACATTCTTGATTCCAAAATATATTCAAGATGCAAATCCTGATCTAGACAGTGTTGAAGACCTAAAAGAAGACAAATATAAGGCTCTTTTCGCAGAGCCTGATAGTGGTGGCAAAGCAGTTTTGTGGGGATGTATCGCCACATGGGCATGCAGAGGTGTTCAAGAGGGAACCGAAGCAGGACCAGGTCAACTTGAAGCATATGGGTTGACTGATCATGTTGAGTTGCGCGATCCAGGTACTGCGGGTGCTTTGGCAGCAGCTGTTGAGGGTGCATTTAAAAAAGGTGATGCCATTATGTTTTACTACTGGGGCCCTACCAAATTAATGCACGATTTGTCCGGTCAATATGTTGATCTTGAGCAACCTGATCCGTCAAAGTGTACTGGAAATGATCCAGTTCACGGATGCGCATTTCCTGCAGCTGAAGTAATGATTGCTATGAACACGAATTTGGTAGAAGATGCAGCAGAATTAATTCCGTTTTTTAGGAATTGGGATTGGTCTGCGGGCAATCAACTTGTTGCAGAGACTTGGTTAGGAGAGAACAAGGATAATTATAGTTCTGCAGGAGAAGGTTATGCGGCAACTGCTGTATGGTATTTGAAGAACAACGATGCATGGAAATCGTGGATGCCTGCAGATGTCTTGGCAAAAGTGGAAAAAGCTTTAGCCTCTGAATAATCTTACTTTTTAAGTTTGAAAGTTTTTATACGAGGTCTGTTGCCTGATAGTGACAGACCTCGTAATGTTTTGAATGTGTTTCTGGGAAGTCATAATATATTTTGGTGAATAATAACCATATAAAAGTTGAAAACCTTTGGAAGGTTTTTGGACGCGATCCATTAAGAGTTTTTGAGTCTGATCACATTAATAAGACACGTGATGAGATTCAATCCGAATTGGGATTAGTTGTAGCGTTAAAAAATGTCTCTTTTGAAGTTGCCAAAGGAGAGACATTTGTAATTATGGGTTTATCGGGTAGTGGTAAATCTACGTTGGTTAGATGTTTGGTTCGATTAATTGAATCTACCTCAGGCGATATTTTTGTTGACCAAGAAGATATCAATACGTTTGATCAGAATCAGTTGATTGACTTTCGACGGTCAAAGGCGGCTATGGTTTTTCAGAATTTTGGGCTACTTCCGCATCGGAATGTACTTGACAATACCGCGTATGGATTGGAAGTAAAACATGTTGATAGAGATGAAAGATATGAAACTTCTATGCGAATGCTTAAGCTAGTTGGCCTTGAAGGATGGGAACATTCCAGAGTAAGACAGCTGAGTGGAGGTATGCAGCAAAGAGTCGGGTTAGCAAGAGCTTTGTCCGTTGAGCCAGAAATATTGTTGATGGATGAGCCATTTAGTGGTTTAGACCCATTGATTAGACGACAGATGCGAAGAGAATTAACTCAATTACAGAATGAAATTCATAAGACGATCGTTTTTATAACACATGATTTGGATGAGGCGATTGCTATTGGAGATCAAATTGTAATTATGCGTGATGGTGAAATAATCCAATCTGGAACTCCCGAAGAAATTATTACCGCGCCTGCAGATGAATTCGTTAGAGAGTTTACTGACGATATACCTAAGGCAAAATTTGTGAAAGTCGGTACAATTTTTCAAAAGTTAGAATTTGAATCATATAAAATTCAAGATTTGATTCCAGCGGATATTCAGACTTTAGACAAAAAATCATCCTTAGAAGAAGCTGTTAATTTAATAGTTTCTTCTTCCGGAACTCTTCCTGTAGTTGATGAAAATAGAAGATTGCTCGGTGTAATCTCTCAGTTGGATGTTCTTAATGCAATGTCAGGATTTGTGTAGGGAGAAAATCTGATGGCCACTTTAAAGAATCAAATCCGTAGTCTTTTAGGGAAAAATATATCTTCTTATTTCACTTTTGATAGGAATGCGGATTCCGAATCAGGTTATAGAAGTAAGATAACACTTGCGTTAGGGTATTTAGCGGGGGTAATAATTTTTTCAATGTTAATTCACCGTTCTGGTGCAGAGTTCTTGGTTGAGTTCCCTCAATGGATGAGGTTTGATATTCAAGTTGAAGGAGTTGTAGACGATGCAATTGATTGGTTGGTGGTTACATACGGGTGGTTTTTTGATTACATAAGCGACAATTTGAAATATGTGTTAGGTAAGCTAAGGGATTTTTTGATTTGGATTCCTTGGCCACTAATGATGGGAATTATTTTTCTCGCAGCTTGGAAAATTGCGTCGCCAAAAGTTGCGGTTTTATCACTTTTAGGAATGTTTGGGATCGCAACAATGAATCTTTGGGATCCAACCATGGTCACTTTGGCTATTATGTTTGTTGCGGTGTTTATTTCCGTGCTGATTGGCGTTCCACTTGGTGTCATTGCTGCCCGAAGCAACTTAGTTGATTCATGTTTGAAACCGATATTAGACACAATGCAGACTATGCCTAGTTTTGTGTATTTGGTTCCAGGAATAATGTTTTTTGGTTTGGGGAATGTATCTGCTATTTTGGCTACAGTCCTATATGCGTTGCCACCTTGCATTAGGTTAACTAATTTAGGGATTAGACAAGTTGATCCTGCAGTGATAGAAGCTGGGAAATCTTTTGGTTCTAGCAACATGCAGTTGCTTTTCAAAATACAAATCCCTATGGCCATACCTACAATAATGGCCGGTATTAATCAGACTGTTATGATGGCATTGGCTATGTCTACGATTTGCGCAATGGTTGGTGCAGGTGGATTGGGAATTGAAGTTCTCAGAGCAATGGGTCAATTACGTGAAGGAGAGGCAGTTATTGCAGGTTTTGCAATCGTCATCTTGGCAATTATTATTGATAGAATTACTCAAGGGTACATTGCTCAAAGACAGTTATGACAAGATTTGCAATCAGGGTTTTCTCGAAGGTTCACGGCTTTATTTATCGGATCACGAGAGGTCGATTAGGTAAACAGTTTGGCTCTATACCTATGTTGTTACTGACAACAACAGGGAGGAAATCTGGGAAAAAGCGTACCGTTCCTTTAGTAGGAATTCCGCATGATTCTGGTTACATTCTTGTTGCTTCTTTCGGAGGAAGTCCTACTCATCCTGCCTGGTTCCTAAATATTCGCGAAAATCCATCCATTAGTATTAGAGTTGGATCTATTGTTACCTCAGCAGAAGCCTCCATAATTTACACCTCTGATTCAGATTATGAGGAGATGTGGAAAAAATCTGTTGCTATGTATGCAGGATATGATGATTACAAGCAAAATTCTCCAAGGGATATTCCTATAGTTCTAGTTACACCTCAGTAATTTTTTCTGATATTATCCTTGAAAATATCTTTTCGAGGTAGATCAATGCAATACGACACTATAATCATTGGTGCAGGCTCCGCAGGTGCAATATTGGCAACCAGGCTAACAGAAAACCCTGAGCATTCCGTTTTGCTTTTAGAGGCCGGAAGAGACTATCCAGATTTTGATTCACAGCCTGAAGAAGTTAAATACAGTTATTTAACTAATAATGAGATATGGACAAGTGAGCATAATTGGCAATTTACTGCTCGTGCAAATGATGAAGCAGAAATCCCCATTCCACGTGGGAAAGTTACGGGTGGTTCTAGCTCGATTAATGGGACAGTTTTCCTTAGAGGAATTCCCCAAGATTTTGATAGTTGGGCAGACTGGGGAAATGATGAATGGGATTTTCAAAAACTTTTACCATATATGAACAAACTGGAAACGGATCTTACATATAAAGAAGATCCAGGAGATTTCCACGGAGCTGATGGACCAATTTTATGTCGACGTTTTACAGAAGATGAGATGCTTGAAGGTTCCAAAGCAATGGTTCAAGCGTGCCTGGATACAGGGCATCCCTATTGTGAAGATGCAAATTCTCCTGATACCACTGGTGTGGGACCGATGCCAATGAATAATCCAGAGGGGGTAAGATGGTCTACAGCTTTTGGGTACTTGTCTTTGTCTCGAAACCGTATGAACTTAACTATTAGAGATGGAATATCTGCAAAGAGAATAGTTTTTGACACTTCAGGAGATACTCCTATTGCGGTAGGAGTGGAAGTTGAATCTGATGGTGAAACATTTATTGTAGAAGGTAAAGAGATTATTCTATCTGCTGGAGCTATAGCTTCTCCTCAACTTTTGATGTTATCTGGTATTGGATCGAAAGATCATCTCAATGAATTTGGAATCGATTGTGTTTTAGACTCTCCAGGCGTGGGACAAAATCTAAGTGATCATCCATTAATTCCAATTAAATGGATAACCAAACCAGAAGTAAAATTAGATCCACTTGGGCCAACTGGACAGACAATTTTGAGATATACAGCGGATGGATCTGAATTAGAAAACGATATGATTGTTTATATGTTTGCTAAGACGAGTCTTCGGTTTGATCAGGGAGGTAAACGTTCAGAGCCAATAGGGATCGGAATGGGATTGGGATTAAACCTTGCATTGTCTAAAGGTGAGGTGAAATTAAATTCAACAGATCATACTGAACAGCCATACCTGGATTACAATCTACTTGATCATGAAGAAGACATGAGACGGTACAGGCAAGGGATAAGGATGCTTGTGGATTTAGAGAATCATCCCGCGATGAAAAAACTTATCGATCATAGATTAGAGCCTGCTGATGATGACTTGGAGTCAGATGAAGCCTTGGATCAATGGATTAGAAAAAATGTTGGAACGGGTCATCATGTGTCCTGTACTGCAAAGATGGGACTTAAATCAGATCCAATGGCTGTGGTTGATCAATACGGTAAAGTACATGGAATAAATGGATTAAGGGTCGTAGATGCATCGATAATGCCAGAATGCGTTAGAGCCAACATAAATGTAACAACAATGGCTATAGGGGAACGAATATCTGACTTTATTAAGGATGGTAACTAATATATGAACCTTTTTGTAGTAATCAAAACATAAGATATTTCCCAATATCAGTGATTATTACAAGTAGGGATCGGCAGAATCTCTTGGAGTCCAACCCAGAACGGTCTTAGCATGCTCTAAATCTAGATATCCCCATTTGTTGTTAGATGTGAAATTAAAGACATCAAATCGGACATCACTCGAGAGTTCGATGCACTTTTGAATCATGTCACTCAAATCTCTTTTACTTCCCCATCTAGAATAATCGGCAGGTTCCATGGGACGGTCTTCAGGCACCACTCTAGCAATTCTTATGCAAATTATAGATACTCCGTGGTCATCTGCGTATACTCGTCCTAGTGCTTCTCCCCAAACTTTTGTCGCACCATAAATTCCACCTGGATGACTGATACTTTCTGTGAGTTTTGTGAATTTTGTGGGGACGTCTGCATACCTTTGCTCTCGTAGAGCCTTATATGGTTCTAGTTGATAATATCCTTGCATTACTGCTCCACTACTAGCAAATATCACTCTCTTGACACCGGTACGTCTTGCAGCTTCATAGATATTATAAGTGCCAATAATGTTAGATGATAAATTACCCTCCCAAATATCACCGTCTGCTCCGTCCGGTAAATGTGCTGAAAGATGTACTATGGTGTCTTGGCCAATACAAGCTTTCTCAACCTCTTTAATATCTGCTATATCCGCTTGAAACCATTTCACTCCTTCAACAGGGCTTCTGTTGAGAGCACTTAGTTCATATCCACCCACATCATCAAGATGTCTCCTTAAATCACTTCCAATAATTCCACTCATGCCTGTAATAAGAACTTTTTTCATGAAGACTCCTTTAATCAATTGAAAAAATTATTTTGCCAGATGCCCCAGAAGTGAATATGTTATAAGCTTCTTGAGCTTCGTTCAATTTGAAGGTATGTGTTATTAAGGTAGACATAGGAGAGTTTTGCTCGGTCACAAAATCGGCTACTTCTGCAAGTCCTGATTGGCTAAAAGTCCATGATCCTATAATGGTTAATTGCTTATGGATTATTTGCTGACTTACATCAAAATTTGTCATGTTCCCCTCCCCTACAAAGCATACTTTTCCCCAAAGTTTTGCGCTATCGACAGCTTGAATTCTTACATTTGGAATTCCTGTAGCGTCTAATGTACAGTCTGCACCTATGCCATTAGTTAGATCTCGAATCAAAGATTCTGGATCATCTGTATCAGAATTTATGGTAATTTCTGCGCCCAGTTCTTTTGCCAAATTCAGACGGTAGTCCATTACGTCTATGGCAATTACTTTTGTACCGAGTTGTGCAGCAAACATAGTGGCTGAAAGTCCGACAGGGCCCTGTCCAAAAATTGCTATCGTGTCCATTCCAGTCATGCTGAGTCGTTTTATTGCATGGAAGGCTGTACCAGTACCACAGGAACAAGCGGCAGCCGAAAGGAAATCAAGATTTTCAGGGATTGGAATACACGTGTAGGATTTAACTTTCATATATTCTTGGTGACCACCATCTAGTATTCCTCCATATCCTTCTTTGACAGTCGGACACATTTGAGTGAATCCGATTCGGCACATAGAACACTTAAGGCAGCCCATATAGTGGTGAACCATCACACGATCACCAACTTCAACATTTATGACACTATTGCCAATTTCTTCTACTATTCCAACCGGTTCATGTCCCGGAACCGAGAAAATCGATTTTGATGATTGAGGTGCTCTGTAATTTTTTAAATCACTCCCACATATCCCTGAGGCTTTCATTTTTAAAAGTACTTCGTCATCATTGGGAACGGGTATGGGAATCTCTTTGATTTGTGTCTTTGAATCTCCTAGAAAATATAATGCGTCCATATTTCCCTCAGCACCAAAATGTCTTCATGATTTAAACTTTTTGTAGTTTTTGGAAACTACGTAACGTTTCAGGTGGAGTAGTATAGTGACTCATATTAGTCCTAGCTACCTCTGCA
>CAZWTJ010000050.1:0-11787 GCA_964637555.1 uncultured Dehalococcoidia bacterium
TAATTACTCGGACTATGGCACCGGTCCCATCAGCACCATCTACTACTCTGACCTTATAGTCCGTAAGCCGTAATGGTTTCAATTCGGGATAAAATTCAAGTAAGGCTTTTCGAAGTGCATTATCGATTGCATTAACGGGTCCATTCCCGTCTGATGCGGTGTGCATTACTTGGTCTCCAACTTTTATTTTCAACATTACTTGGGACGATAAATTGCCGGCTATTGTAGAGTTTCCATTATTGGGTATTGTATGTTTTTGAACCACTGTCATAAATTCTTGTACTTCAAATGGATGCAGGTAATCACTTTGTGATTTTCTGACTAGGACTTCAAATGATGCTTCGGCACCTTCATATTGAAATCCATTATTTTCTTTTTCCTTTACATCTTCTACTAATTGTCGAGCCTGAGCCTTAGATAATTTTATTTCAATTCCTAGCTCAGTTACTTTATAGAGGACATTACTTCTTCCTGAAAGTTCAGATACTAAAATCCTTTTGTCATTTCCCACAATACTGGGCTTGATATGTTGATAACTATCTTCAATTTTTTGCACAGCCGCCGCATGAATACCACCTTTGTGAGCGAATGCACTTGATCCAACATATGGTTGGGATGGAATGGATCTCATATTGGCTATTTCGGCAATATGAAGACTAACGTCTGTTAAGAATTCCATTTGTTCGTCGGTGATGCAATCGATTCCCATTTTCAGTTTCAAGTTTGCAATTATTGAGATCAGATTTGCGTTTCCGCACCTTTCTCCATAACCATTGATTGTACCTTGGATCTGAAATACACCAGCTTCAACGGCTGCTATTGATCCAGCTACCGCTGAATCAGCATCATTGTGAGTATGGATCCCTAGTTTTATATTTGTTTCTGAAGAGACGGAGTGAATTATATTTGTAATTTCGGTTGGTAATGTGCCGCCGTTCGTGTCACAAAGGACTAATACCTCGGCCCCAGCCGATTCAGCAGATTTTAAGCATTTTAAGCTGTACTCTTGGTTAGATTTGTATCCATCAAAAAAATGCTCTGCATCAAAGAATACCCTTTTGCCTAAGCTTTTCAAATATGATATTGACTCAAAAATCATTGACAAGTTTTCTTCTAAAGAGACTTCAAGAACTTTTAAGACTTGAAGGTCGGAACTTTTACCGACGAGTGTGATCACAGAAGTTTCGGCTGCAACTAGAGCTTTAATGTTTAAATCGTCGCTAGCTTCTACTCCTGCACGTCTAGTACTTCCAAATGCTGTGATAATTGCATTTTTAAGTTTTAGAGTTTTAGCAATGTCAAAGTATTCTTTATCTTTTGGATTTGAGCCAGGCCAACCACCTTCTATATAATGAACTCCAAGACTATCTAATCTTTTAGTGATGGCAATTTTGTCGTCAACCGACAAAGAAATTCCTTCGTATTGTGCCCCATCTCTTAGTGTAGTGTCATATAATTCTATTGAATTCATAAAAGTTTGCCTTACCATTTAGGCATTAGCCTATAATATCTCGGTAAATCGTATCACATCGCTCATTTAGAATCAGTTTCAATATTAGTTTTTACTGTGGGGTTTTTCTGCAAGAATTATCATTCGAGGAGAATTCTTATCATACTTTGAAGAATTGTAATCTCCAAATGCTTTCTTAAAAACAAAATTCGCCTCTTCGAGCATTTGAATCAACTCGGTAAGGGTGTAAAGTCTTATTTTATGACCTTCTATTTCTTTTATTTTGGCTTCTGGAGAGACTAATTTAAAACTAACGTGATTTCGACTTGTTTTGAGGTCAAAATTTCTTTCTTCAATAATTATGGTTCCATCTTTGTCTAGGCGCCATTCCCTCTCAATATTATTTATGATTACCCATTCACGGTTTAAAGTATCAATGAGTAATTTACCTCCAGGTTTAAGCGATTTAAACATCTCTTGTAAGACTTGGAAATCGTCATCTTTTGACTTTAGATAACCGAATGCGGTGAACATGTTTATGATTGCGTCAAATTCTGATTCGAAAGGGATTGTTTTCATGTCTGAACAGATGGTAGAAATTTTGACCTTTTTTGCTTTGGCTTCCTCTTCAGCTATATCTAAATATGCTTGAACTAAATCTTGGGAAACAACATTCATACCCTTAATCGAAAGCTCAATTGAGTGCCTTCCTTGTCCGCAGCATAAATCCAGAATTTTTGATTGAGGTGACAGGCTGAGGGCTTGGATTATGAAATTAACTTCTTGAATAGTACGTTTGGTGTCGAAGTTTCCAGAATATATTTTTAAGTAGTCGGAACCAAAGAAATCGTTAAACCATTGTTTTTCAGGAATCATGAGGACATCCTAGCATAGTGTGTGGTATTTGTTGAAAGTGAAGTATTGGATTTATGCTACACTGACTAATGAGCTAAATAGGTAAAATATTTGGAGTATTTGGTTGATCTCGCTTAAGAATAAATCTGTCGTGATAGTTGGAGCTAAACGAGTCGGTCAAGTGTTAGCAAAAAGGTTTGCTGACGAAGGGATGCAAGTTGCAATTGCATACCGTCACTCAAAAGTTGATGCTCAAAATCTTTTGGATGAAGTAATAAAAACTTCTCCAGATTCTTTTATTCTTCAAGTAGATATTACTAGTGAAGAAAGTCTCAAGAAAATGATTAGAGATGTTAGAGCAAAGTTCGGAGAATTAAATTTTGCACTAAATTTAGCTTCTCAATACAATTATACTCCTTTTGAAAGTTTAGATAGCACAACATGGGATCAAAATATGGATGATGCAAAAGGAAGTTTTTTATTTGCCATTCATGTTGCACGAATGATGAAAAACAATGTTGGCCCTACAAAAGGTCATATGATGTTTTTTACCGATTGGGCTGCTGGAGATACTCCATACATGGGATATTTGCCATACTTGACTTCAAAAGCTTCGATTGATTTTATGACTAGATGTTTTGCTGTCGAGTTAGCACCGCACGGAATTTTAGTTAACTCTATCGCACCTGGGCCAACAATGCGTCCACCGGAAATCGATCAACAAACCTGGAAAACTGAAGTCATTGAAAAATCACCTTTAAGGAGAGAATCTTCAGCAGAAGAAATGGCTGAATTGATAGTTTCACTTTTGCGGTCTGAGACAATTACTGGAGAAACTATCAGAGTGGATTCAGGCCGACACCTTGCCGGTCCTGGTATTGATTAGGTGAAAGGAATGATTTACAGATTAACAAAATCTTTTGAATTTGCTTATGGCCATAGATTGTTAAATTATGATGGTAAATGTCGTTATTTACATGGGCATAATGGAGTGGTCGAAATTGATGTTGCAAGTTCAGAATTGGATAATAGAGGAATGGTAATTGATTTTAATGAAATCCGTGATCTGATACGTCGCTGGGTTGAAGATAATATGGACCATAAAATGATTTTATGCAAAAAAGATCCAATGGTTGATGTATTCAAAAAATTTGATCAACCGTTGTACTTGATGGAAGAAAATCCCACAGCTGAGAATATTGCCCGGCATATTTTTTATCAAGCAAAAAATCAAAAATTAAGTGTCACGGAAGTTAGAGTTTGGGAAACTTCTACTAGTTGCGCCTCATTTAGTGAAACCAATTAAGATTAGAGGGGACCTTTAGTGGAGAATATGGGAAAAGTATCAGTTTTAGTTAGTGGTGGATTAGATAGTTGTGTTTTAATGGCAGATCATGCACAAGATTCAATTGTTTATCCTATTTATTTACAAGAAGGATTAAAGTGGGAAAAATCAGAGTTGAAGGCTCTAAAAAAATTCATAAAAAAAATTGATAACCCTAATATTCAACCTCTTACAATTGTCCAAATGCCAATAGCTCCTTTTTATCTTAATCACTGGAGTTTGACAGATGAACAAGTTCCAGGAAGAGATGACCCTGATAGTAAAGTATTTTTACCTGGGCGTAATATTATCCTAATTGGTCTTGCAGCTGTCTGGTGTAGTACTCATGATGTAAATGAGGTGTCCATAGGTTCACTAGATGAAAATCCTTTTCCTGATGCCACTGATGAATTCTTTGATGAATTTGGCAAAATTCTTAGTAAAGGATTAGCATATCGAGTGAAGGTTTCTGCACCCTATCGAGGTACTAAAAAGCATGAATTGATAAAAAAGTATTGTAGCTTGCCACTTGATTTGACGTTAACATGTATGGATCCACAAGATCTTTTGCATTGTGGCAATTGCAACAAATGCAGAGAAAGACAGGATGCATTTAATATGGCTAACGTTGAAGATTTGACAATATATAGGAACTAAAAGTGTTTACTGATAAAGACCCAAAAGATTCTGATTTAAAGTTAAAGCTTACAAATTATTTGAAGCAGGTATTAGAGTTATTAGGTGAAGACCCAAGTAGAGAAGGATTGGCGGGCACTCCTAGAAGATGGGCGGAGGCTCTTATGGAGTATACTGCAGGATTGCAGCAAGACCCTGAAGAACATCTTAAAGTGATTTTTCAATTGGACGAAGATGATTTTCCTGCTGAGTCCGACGACATGATAATTGTTGACAATATTGAATTTGTCTCAATGTGTGAGCATCATATTGCTCCTATCAGAGGGATTGTACATGTTGCATATATCCCTAATTACAACGGAGGGGTGGTAACTGGACTTAGTAAGTTAAGTAGAGTCGTCGAAGTTTTTGCAAGGCGTTTGCAAATGCAAGAAAGAATGACGCAACAAATTGCTCAAGCGATTGATAAACATTTGAAACCTATGGGTGTGTTTGTGATAGTTCATGCTGTCCACTATTGTATGATTCAAAGAGGAGTGAGACAAACTGGAAGTAGCACACTTACCACAGCTCGTAGAGGAGTGTTCTTGAAAAATCCAAGTTTAGAAGAGAAACTACAACGATATTTAAATATGAGAATTGATTCGGCTAAAAACCTGTAATTCTCATTTATCGAATTTTGATCCAGCTGGTTTTTCCATATTTTTAGCTGCAAGGTAGTCTCTATAGCTAGCCTTTTCGTCTCCAACTAAATGGTGTGCAATACCTCTATGTCTGTAAGCACTCCAAAAATCAGGTTTCAACTCGATTGCTTTTGACAGATCTTTTATTGATTGATCCATTTTGTTTAAATCCATAAGTGCTAACCCTCTGTTGTGATAAGCATCATAGTAATTTGGGTCAATTTGTATGGCTATTTCAAAATGATCTAATGCTTGAGATGTTTTTCCGAGGGCCATGTAAGCGGTGCCTAGATTGTTTATTGCCATAGGATTGTTCGATTCGATTTCCAATACTTTTTGTAAATCTTCAATGGATTCAGAATATTTCTTTTGCCTAGCAAATGCATTAGCTCTGAGAAAATATGCAAACGCATTTGATGAGTCATTTTCAATGATTTTAGAGTAATTTTCCACATCATCAGGAGTTGGTTCTGGAAATGATTCTTTTAAGTGGTATGACGGAATTGATTTCATTAATAAAATTCCTTTCAGAATTTAGTATTAAGTTGGATGGATTTTGTCAAGAAACAAAATCCATACTCATTGTAACTTAAGTTGGTTTTGGTAAGCTTAGGAAGCTCAGTCGAACTTTTACAGGAGAGACAAGATGTTAAAAATTTCTAAACAAGTTGGTGATCAATTAATCTCTCATGCTCTAGCAGAATCACCTAATGAATGTTGTGGTTTATTACTTGGTCAACTTGGGGAAGGCACATCGGAAATTTCTGAAATTTGTCAGATTACTAACATTTTGAAAAGTCCAACAAGATATCAAATGGATCCTCAAGAATACGTTCACGCATGGCAAGAAGCCGAAAGAAGGTCTTTAGATGTACTTGCTTGTTATCACTCTCATACCCGAGGAGCTGAACGTTTTTCAGAAACTGATCGGCGGTTAGCATTGGAAAATGGATGGATTGACTTTCCGTTTGTTTTAGTAGTTTTGCATGATCAGGCTAATCCAAAGATATTGGCTTTTAATGTTAACTCTTCTGGGAATATTGAAGAAATGATCGTCGAATTGATCTAAATAGTGGGTTTGCACTAATTTATTTAAGTTTTGCTATACGTATTCTATGATTATTACTATCTGCAATTATTACATTTCCCTGTGAGTCGCTAATTGCTCCGTGAGGTCGGTCTAACTCAGCAGCGGTTGCAATTCCGCCATCTCCATTTCCCCCCTTGGAGCCTCCTGCAATAGTTTCTATAATATTTGTTCGAGATGATATGATCCTAATTGCATGGTTTTCAGTATCAACTATTAATAGATCACCATTTTGATTGCATCTGATTGCTTTGGGTCCACGGAATGTAGCGTTGATGGCTAAGCCTCCATCTCCAGAATATCCGCTAACACCTGTACCTGCAACGGTAGAAATTGTTCCATTTGTTTCAATTTTTCTTATAGAATTCCCTTCTCGTTCACAAATGAAAATATTCCCATCGTTATCAACCGCAATTGCTCGTGCGCCGTGTATAGAGGCATTTTTTGCGGGTCCCCCATCTCCTGAATGTTCTAGTTTTCCATTTCCTGCAATTGTATTGATTTTCCCATTCGATAAATCGATTCTTCGAATGCGCTGATCCTGAATATCGGCAACTAATAGGCCTCCGGTGTTGTCAAACACACAATCATTGGGCTCTATGAAACGCGCATTGATTGCCATATCACCGTCCCCGCGGTTTCCTTTAACACCGTCTCCTGCTACTGTAGTTATAATTCCAGAACTTGAATCAATTTTTCTTATAGCTGGAGAAAATCTCTGCGCAAAATACACATCTCCGTTTTGATCTATTTGAATAGCATAAGGCTCTTCTAATGTGGCATTTATTGCTTGACTTCCATCTCCTGAGTAACCTTGTAATCCATTTCCACCAATAGTTGAAATAATGTTATTTTCAAGATCGACTTTCCGAATACAATAATTAAAGCAGTCTGCAATGTACAGATGTTTCTCTGTTGCATCGAGATCTATGTGGAACGGTTCGTTCATTGTGGCGTCAGTTGCTTTATTCCCATCTCCCGAGTAGCCTCTTAAGCCATTCCCTACTATAGTATCCATAATGAATTCAGACACAGCTAAATCTCCAGTCGAATATTTCACAGCGTTGATATTAATGCACGTTTGTGGGAAGCAACTCCTATAGTTTTTCCGTTTTCTGTGGCTTCGATTTTAAATCCCAAACGCATTTTTTTTGAATCTACTTCTGTTACTTCAATAGCAATAGTCACAGTTTCTCCGACTTGAGTAGGTGCTAAGTGCCTCAAACCGTCGACCGCATATCCTACAGTACTGTAGTTTTCAGGAAGGAATGGTTCAGTCAACTTGATACATGCACCTTCCATTAAACCTAGCAAGGATGGAGTTGAAAGAACATCAGCCCCGGGTTTACCAGTTCGATTAGTACTCATTTCAGGGGTGATAACAAAATGCACTTTTGTAGATTGTCCTGTTTTAAATTTGTCCATTGTCATTTGATTCTCCATAATTTTTTTAGGAACTTAATTTAATAATTTTATGAGTTTTTCCACAATAATTTTTTCCTCGCCTGTTTGGAGGTTTACTGGATGAATTACAATGCCGTTTCTCTCGCTTGGTCTTACATGGATTGACGGATTGCCTGATGATAGACGATTCATCAAATCGTCACCTGACAATCCATTCCATGTTTCATCAAAATCGATAATTGCTCTTGGGTGGGTGGTCTCCGCGCTAAGTATTTGTGGATTCGCCTTTTCAACTTTTGCTTGAACTCCTGGTAAGTTGGAAAGAGATTGAACTATGAAACTACATTTTGTTTCCCACTCACCGATGATTTGATCAAAATCTGTGTCTATAAACAATTGAAGTGCTGTGATTAATCCTGCAATTTCTTCTTTGCAGACTTTCGCAGCCCTGCAAACAGAATTCGAGTGTGGCGGTCCATTCAAATAAGCTGCTTCTATCAGATGTTTTTTCCCGCAAAGAATTCCTGTTGACTGTGGTCCTCTAATTCCTTTTCCCCCACTAAAAGTCACCATGTCTGCATCCATATTGATAAATTTTTGTAGATTTTCTTGTGGAGGAAGCATCGCCGAAGCATCTACAATGACTGGGATATTTTTAGAATGAGCAATTTTTATTACTCTTTCTAAAGGAATTGCTCCATGATGTAATGGGCTGAAAATGTAAGCTACAGCAGCAGTTTTGTCGTTAATACTATGCTCTAATTCCCATTCTTCTGTATTGCCGACTCCTCCAATTTCAACAATTTCTGCGCCAGCGGCCCTAAAACTATGGTGATAGGCTACGAGATGTCCCTTGTCAAGTATGATTTCATTTTTCATTCCGGTAGTATTTGGTAATTGGTTAATCTTGTATGGGTCACTACCTGCTATGCATGCCGCAGCTTGAAGAACCATTCCTGAAGCAGCTCCTGCAGTTACCAGTCCTGCTTCTGCTCCGGTTATCCTTGCAATGAATTCGCCCGCCTTTTGGTTCAGATCATCCATGTCTACAAACCATTTTGAAGCTTCTTCCATGGTTTTAATTACAGGATCTGGCATTATGCTTCCACCCAATTTTGTCAACCAGCTAGCGCCATTTATAACCTTTGTAACGCCTAAAGAATTATAAAATTCGTTTGTGGAGTTTGTTTCGTTCATAGTCATTCGGTTCCTTTGAAAGTTATTTGGATGCTGAAAAAATTCTGCCAAAAATAACTAAAGATTTCGAGCGCTTTTCAGAACTTAACACATTATAAAAATTAATGTTGTTGACCGGGCGCAATTTTGGTATCATTTCTCCACCGCACTTTATGCGCTATGTTTTTTGTGCATGTGCGTTTTTTGTCTCAATATAAAGGAGGGTAAATTGAAGTGGATCGATTTTGAAAACCCGACATCTGTAGATGATGCAGTTAAGTTGCTATCATCTTCAAATGGCGAAGCGAAACTTCTCGCTGGTGGTACTGATTTAATTGTACAAATGAGAGCCGGTGCATTGGCACCAAGTTTAGTGGTAGATGTTAAGTCAATTCCTGAACTTAATGAATTGTCATTGAATGACAACGGTTTAACGATAGGAGCTGCAGTTCCGTGTTATAAGATTTATAACGATCCTGGTGTTGTGGCGCATTTCCCTGGATTGATTGATTCTTCTTCCATAATTGGAGGAACTCAGATCCAAGGGAGAGCCTCATTAGGAGGTAATTTGTGTAATGCTGCTCCTAGTGGTGATTCAATTCCAGCTATGATTGCTTATGGTGGCGTTGCAAATATCACTGGACCAAATGGAGGTCGTCAGGTTTCGTTGGAAGACTTCTGTACAGGACCAAGACGAACTGTTCTTTCAAGTGACGAGATCTTGATTTCTATTAGTTTCCCGTCTCCTGAAAAAGGTTCTGGCGCACATTACATGAGATTCATTCCTCGTAATGAGATGGATATAGCTGTAGTGGGTGTAGGAACATCTGTGGTATTGGATGGAGATAATATCAAGTCTGCAAGAGTCACGCTTGCTTCAGTTGCACCAACTCCTATTTACATAGAATCGATTGGCGATGCAATTGCAGGGAAACCAGCTGATGAATCAACAATTGCCGATGCTGGCCAGATGGCCAAAGAGGCTGCAAAACCAATTACTGATATGCGTGGAACCATTGAATACCGCAAGCATCTATGTGATGTGTTAACAAGGCGTTCATTGGCCAAATCAATTGAACGCGCGAAGGAGAATAACTAATGCCCCGAAAAACTTATGTTCAAACTACAATTAATGGAGAGGAAGTTGACTTCCTTTGCGAACCTAGGCAAAGCTTGCTTGAGTGTTTACGTGACGTCATTGGGCTTACGGGCTCAAAAGAAGGTTGTAATGATGGAAACTGCGGTGCTTGCACTGTAGTTTTGGATGGACGGATTGTCACTAGTTGTCTCGTGCTGGGCGTCGAAGTTGAAGGCAAGGAAATAACTACTATCGAAGGTATTGCATCTCCAGAAGGACTTCACCCAGTGCAGCAGGCATTTTTAGAAAATGCAGCATTGCAATGTGGTATTTGCACACCAGGTTTCATAATTGCATCTAAAGCTCTATTGGAAAAGAATCCAAATCCTACCGAGAATGAGATTAGATTTTGGCTAGCAAATAATCTGTGCCGATGCACGGGTTATGACAAGATTGTCAGAGCAGTGATGGATGCAGCAAAGCGAATGCAGGAGGCATAGAAATGGCCACCGTTAACTATGAAAGAAATGTTGTTTTATCCAGCAAAGAATATGATGTAGTTGGAACTCGTCCAGTTCGCCATGATGGTGCTGATAAGGTCACTGGTAGGGCTGTATATGGAGCTGATTTTGATACTGCTGGACTTCTGTTTGGCAAAATATTGAGAAGTCCCCATGCGCACGCCCGAATCGTGTCTATAGACACCTCTGCCGCGGAAGCTTTGCCTGGCGTACATGCTGTTGTTACCTCGGCTGATTTTCCTGAAATAGAGGGTGGGACATTGGTTTCTGATGGTGAAGGTGGTTTCACAGATGTAGGGAGACTTAGGAATAATGTTTTGGCAGGTAGTAAGGCTCTTTATAAAGGACATGCTATTGCAGGAGTTGCCGCGAGTAACTCTCATGTTGCTGAAGAAGCAGTTAGCCTAATAAACGTGGAATATGAAGTTTTAGATCCTGTAATGACCGCACCTCAGGGGATGGAGAAAAATGCTCCGATTTTACTTGAAGATTTGGAAACAGAAGAACTAGGTGCAACGCTTCCCGGCCCTACAAATGTTGCTGAACATATTCAACATGTAAAGGGTGACATTGAAAAGGGATTTGCCGATGCAGATATTATAGTCGAGCGAGAGTTTAATACTGCTACAGTGCATCAAGGATACATCGAGCCGCATGCTGCTTCTGCATTCTGGAGTAGTGATGGCAGGTTACATATATGGACTTGTACTCAAGGGTCCTTTGCTGCACGTGATAGCACTGCAGAAATTTTAGGACTTGCTACGTCACAAGTTAGAGTAACTCCCACAGAAATTGGTGGTGGGTTTGGAGGCAAAATTAACGTATATCTAGAGCCTGTAGCTGGGTTGTTATCTCAGAAAAGTGCTCGTGCCGTGAAAATAGCAATGAGCAGAGCTGATGTTTTTGAAGGTTCTGGACCCACTCCGGGTTCCTATGTGAAAATTAAGATGGGTGCTAAGAAAGATGGAACGTTAACCGCTGGCCAAGCATATTTGGCATACGAAGCTGGAGCATTTCCAGGATCTGCAATAGCTGCTGGAGCTGACTGTGTTTTTACGGCTTATGATCTAGGCAATCAATTAATTGACGGTTATGATGTGGTGGTTAACAAACCAAAATCGGCAGCATATCGTGCTCCAGGAGCACCAAACGCTGCGTTCGGTGCTGAACAAGTTGTGGATGAAATTGCTAATAAATTAGGAATCGATCCACTAGAGTTGAGACTGAAAAATGTTGCGACAAAAGGGACTAGTAGGGCTGATGGCACTATTCATCCAACAATTGGAGCTAAGGAAGTTTTACAGGCCATGAAAGATCACCCTCACTATAATGCTCCATTAGATGGAGAAAATTCTGGTAGAGGTGTTGCTATCGGCTATTGGTTCAATATAGGTTTTGAGTCTGCGGTAAACATTTCTGTTAATGATGATGGCACAATTGCATTGACTGAGGGTTCTACAGATATTGGTGGCTCTCGTACGTCTATTTCCATGCAAGCAGCGGAAGTCTTGGGCATTCCTGCTGAATCGGTTAACCCAACTGTTGTAGATACTGATTCGATTGGATTTACTTT
>CAZWTJ010000051.1:0-11249 GCA_964637555.1 uncultured Dehalococcoidia bacterium
TCAATATTGGATAAGGCATTAGACATCTCAAGCATTACCCCTGGCATATTCGAACGACCATCTTGAACCAGTCCTTCTGAAAGTTTCAAAAACCTCATTCGATTGGGTGAATCAATACGAGACAAAGCACGAGTTGTGATTTCGAAAAAACTTTTGACTTCTCTCCATGAAGATTCTACTAATCCTGATGCCAAATCAATAAATTCAATCTTTTGGTCATCTAGCATTGGGAAAATTTGATTTGCAATCTGCAAACACTCTTCTGAAAGATCATATGATCGCCGTGAAAGAAGTTCTAAAAATGCTACAAAATGCTCCAACTCAGGGAAAGTCAAAACATCTAACAAAGACTGCGACTTCTCAAATAATTCGCATGCCAATGAACCTGATTTCCATGTTCCCTTATACAGAGTGTTCCCCAGCCCGGCCCAACTCTCTATGTATCGTGTCCTCAACTTAGGCACCACGACGGGACTAACATTAAAATAAACATTAGCTATAGCAGAGGATTTATCACATAAATCACTTCCACATTCTTTCCATTTAACAAAATAATTAAACGGAATTGTTTTAACAACTTTAGGGCTAGCTTTAAAAAAACTTTCTGCAGTCTCCCACGATCTAGGGCTCTGTCCAGCTATTATCAAACCAGCTTCGGTCCAAGTCCTCATTTGAACCTCATTCAAAGAATCCGGCATTTTAGAACGGGATTCCTTATAAGAAATATATAGCTGTTCAGGATATTCCTTAAATTCAATTTCAAAGTTTGGCATAGAATTATCTCTTAGAGTAAGGTGGAAATTTACCGAATTTATTCAAAAATTGATAAAATGATTTCGCCAATGCTTTCCTGTACAGAAACATCATCCGTCACTGCCCAATTTACAGCTACCTGACACGCCCTCCTAGGAGGAATTCCTTGAGCTATCAACTTCCCTGCATAAATTAATAATCTGGTACTAGCACCCTCTCCAAGTCCATGTTCTTTCAAATTCCTAACTTTCTCACCCAGTTTTGCCAATTTGTCAGCAGAATTTTCATCGCATCCAGATTCATGGGCAATAATTGAAGCTTCAATTTCAGGGGAATGGTAATCAAAATCAATGGCCACAAATCTTTGTCTAGTACTATGTTTCAAATCCTTCAATGCGCTTTGATATCCAGGGTTATATGAAAGAATCAACAGAAAACCTTCTGCAGCTTCAATCAATTCCCCACGCTTTTCAATTGGGAGAATCCTGCGATGGTCTGTTAAAGGATGAATAAGTACGGTTGTATCTTTTCTTGCTTCTACTATTTCGTCTAGATAACAAATACCTCCAGCCTTTACAGCTCTTGTCAAAGGTCCATCAAGCCATACAGTACTATCTCCTTCAAGAAGATACCTACCTACCAAATCACTGGCTGTTAAATCTTCATGACAAGCTATACTGACAAGAGGCATTGAAGATGAGCTAGTATCATCTTTACTTTTCCCTGTAGATTTTATTTTGGTCAATGGTTGAGATAACTTCCACGACATATACTCTACAAAACGGGTTTTACCACATCCGGTAGGCCCTTTAAAAAGCAACGGTATCTTTTGTGCATACGCCGCTTCACAGATCTCTATTTCATCATTTACCGGAACATAATAGGGCTCCTCATCTATACTATATTCTTCAATAATATAATTTCTATACAGTGTTTGAGTCGATGACGTCATTCTATTACTTCTCCCTAAAAAGATTTCCTAACGTAAGATTATAATTCATTTGAACAATTTTTTTTAATTCATTAATTGTACCCGAGTTATCGATGACAATATTTGCAAACTTTTCTCGTTCTGATTGGGGCATCTGTGATTCAATCATCGATTGAATCATATGATTATTAAGCCTTGGAGAACGATTTGCAATCCGTTCAATTATCACTGGTCTTGGTGCTGTAACAACCCAGATTTCATCCGCCAATTCATTCCACTCCGCTTCAATCAATAATGCAGCCTCGAATGCAATTATCCGCTTACCCAAATTTCGCCAGTCTGAAATTGACTGGCATAAAAGTTCTCGTATTCTAGGATGTGTGATTTGATTAAGTCTTGCAAGAGCCTTTGGATCATTAAACACTTTAGACCTTAATTCCGATCTATTTATTTCCCCATCTTCTGTTAGAACTTCCCTACCAAACTCCCGAACAACTTCATCCCAACCACTTGTAAAAGGCAAATAGACTTGATGGCCTATTTCATCAGCATTGATTACATCAAGACCTAGAGAGACCAATATATCAGAAACCTTGCTTTTGCCGGCACCAATACCGCCGGTAATTCCTATCACTCGCATAATACCCCGTCTCCGACTATTGAGTGTATTCTATATTAGGGTTCATGTATGGTCAACAATTGTTTTAATAAAATCAATGGGAGACTCCAAGCATTTCGTAATGTAAAATAATCCAACAATTAGGAGGTTGATTTGAGTAAAGACCTATCAAACCAGTACAGGGAATTGCCTTCTGTGGAACGGTTACTTTCAGATCCACAAGTATTGATGCAATCAAATGCATTATCAAAGGATGTGACTTTAGAAGTCGCTAGGAAAACTGTCGATTCGGCCAGAAAGACGATCGCATCAGGAAAGAAACCTCCTGTTTATGGAAAAATTCAAGAGAGTCTAATAAGTGAGCTGAATCGTATTAAACAAATTAACTGGCCAGAGACTGTCATTAATGCTACGGGTGTGATAATTCATACTAACCTCGGCAGGTCGCCTTTAAGTGAAGAATCTCAAATTGCAATCAATAATGTTTTAGCAAATTATAATGCATTAGAAATCAATCTGGTTACAGGGGGTAGAGGTGATAGATATAATAAAATATCAGAACTTCTTAACTTACTTGTTGGTGCAGAAGAATCATTAATTGTAAACAACAACGCCAGTGCTTTAATGTTGGCACTATCTAGCACGTCCTACGGCAAAGAAGTTATTATATCTCGGAGTGAATCTGTTGAAATTGGTGGTGGATTCAGAATACCTGATGTGCTTAAGCAAAGCGGCGCCAAACTAATTGAAGTAGGGACTACAAACAGGACATACATTTCGGATTATGAAGAAGCTATAAATGAAAATACTGGTGCAATTCTTACAGTACACTTTAGCAATTTCAAAGTCGTAGGATTCACTTCTAGCCCCTCAACTGAGGACATTTCGAAACTAGGCAAAAAATATAATTTGCCAGTAATACAAGATTTAGGAAGTGGATGCATTATAGACACAACCAAATATGGATTGTCAAAAGAACCCACCCCACAAGATGCCCTGAATTCTGGAATCACCGTTACTTGCTTTTCGGGAGACAAATTGCTGGGAGGCCCTCAATGTGGAATCCTTTCAGGCAACAAAAATTTCATCTCAAAAATTAAAGCCCATCCACTGACCAGAGCTCTTAGAGTTGACAAAATGACGCTAGCTGCACTTCATTCAACTTTATTACACTATATCAACGAAGAAATTGATCAGAAAATACCTATCTGGAAAATGATTTCAATGCCCCTGTCAAATATTGAAAAAAGAGCTAATTATTGGGCGAAACAATTTGGAGAAATCGCGACTGTTGAAAATTCATTTTCTACAATAGGAGGAGGTAGTTTGCCAGGGGAAACAATCCAATCCAAGTCACTTTCTATAAACTGTGAATCATTTCCTGGAGGAGCAAATTTATTCGCTCAAAACCTCCGAAATGCTTCCATGCCTATCATAGCGAAAATTGAAAATGAACATATGTTATTTGATCCTCGTACAGTTTTAGCCCATCAGGATAAAACACTTTTACAATCTATTTCACAAGCACTAAAAGGGTTCCAAAAGAAACAATGAATCTATTTGAACATTCTAGTGAGAAAGAAAGACATAACTCCTCTCCACTCGCGGATAGAATGAGGCCTAGATCTTTTGAGGAATATTTTGGCCAAGAACATCTAACAAGCGACAATGCAATATTGAGGCGCAGCATAGAAGCTGATTCAATTCCGAGTTTCATTCTATGGGGCCCTCCAGGATCAGGGAAAACTACCCTCGCTCAAATCATAGCCCAAACTACAAAGAGTCATTTTGAACGAATTAGTGCAGTTACCAGCGGCGTTGGCGAAATTAGACAAATAGCTTCAGATTCTAAAAACAGACTAGGAATGTATCAAAAACGTACAATTTTGTTTGTGGATGAAATTCATAGACTTAACAAATCCCAGCAAGACGTCGCACTTCCATTTGTCGAAAATGGAACATTCATTTTAGTAGGAGCCACCACTGAAAACCCTTCTTTTGAGATTGTGCCTCCTTTGTTATCAAGAACTCAAATATACATACTTAATCCACTAACCAAGGAATCAATTGCTAAAATAATTGATCATGCGATAAAAGATCAAAAAAATGGACTAGGATCTTATAACGCTTCATTAACACCAGAAGCTATGGAAAAAATAATAGAGATCACGAATGGGGATGCTAGGACAGCTCTAAATGTCTTAGAAATTGCAGCTTCTGTAACTGATCCAGACCACCAGGGCGAATGTATTATCACTGATGAAACCATTAGCCAGGTTCTACAACACAAATCTGCCTCCTATGACAAATCTGGAGAACATCACTACAATACGATTTCAGCTTTCATTAAATCTGTCAGAGGATCAGATCCTGATGCTGCAATTTATTGGCTAGCACGAATGCTGGATGCTGGAGAAGATCTTATGTTCATCGCCAGAAGAATTGTTATTTTAGCAGCCGAAGACATTGGCCTCGCCGATCCTCAAGCACTGCCCATTGCAATGGCGGCCCAGCAAGCAGTACATTTCTTAGGAATGCCTGAGTGTAGAATTCCATTAGCCGAAGCAACTATATATTTAGCCGCGGCCCCCAAAAGTAACAGTGCCTATTCAGCCATTAACTCTGCTTTAGACTCGGCTCACAATACATCAAGCGAACCTGTGCCATTACATCTTAGAAATGCCGTCACAGGATTAATGAAAGATATAGGATATGGTAAAGATTACAAGTATTCTCATAACTATGATGATGCCTTTCATCCAATGCAAAATCTTCCTAAAAATCTCAGAGGCAGTCAATTCTATAAACCAACGCAGTACGGATATGAGATAGAAATCTCTAAAAGGTTGCATAGACTTTGGAACAAAAATGATTCCGATGGCCAAAACATTGATCCGAAAGAGGACTAAAGTGTTTTTTGCTCCTCTTCCATTGCCAGCCGTATTATTTCTACAGCCTTGTCGATATCTCCTGCAGTAATTCCATAGTGTGTAGCAAATCTCCACCGCCGAATTACATTGCCGCCTAACAATCCATTTTCATTTATCCTATGTTTAACTCGGCCAGGATCACCATTATCAATTTCAAAAAAAACTAAATTGGTCTGTACCAAATCAGGTTGGATAGAAATACCAGGTATATTAGAAAGACCTAATGCGAGTCTACGGGCATTTTCATGATCTTCAGCCAGCCGTTCAATCATTGTATCCAAGGCCACTATGCCAGCAGCCGCAATAATCCCTACTTGTCTCATTCCAGAACCAAGCATTTTCCTCCAATGTCTGGCTTCCTCAATAAAATCTTTTGAACCACAAAGTATTGAGCCAATCGGACAACTCAAACCTTTCGACAAACAAAATGTGACACTATCAGCCGCAGAGACCAACTCTGAAACAGAAGTCTCTAGTGCAGTTGCCGCATTAAATATTCTGGCACCATCAATATGTAACGACATATTGTTTTGATGAGCAACTAGGCCTATAGAATCAATGTCTGAAGAGCTCAATGGTAATCCTCCACAAACATTGTGAGTATTTTCCAATGCAATTAAAGAAGATCTTGCATGGTGCACATCAATTGTCTTTATCGCTTCAACAATTTGTTCCGGAAAAATCATTCCTCTGGAATCATTACTTACCACATTATATCCAATGCCTCCTAAAGCTGATGCACCCCCAGCTTCATTTAAGTAAATATGTGATTTGTCACCAAGAATGACTTCGCCACCACGTTGGACATGAGATAATAATGCAACAAGATTTCCTTGAGTTCCACTAGAAACAAATAATGCAGCTTCCATACCCAATAATTCAGCCGCCTTTTGTTCCAACCTATTAGTAGTTGGATCGTCACGAAAAACGTCATCACCAACTTCTGCATCGGCCATTGCCTTTCTCATTTCAGGAGTAGGATGAGTAACCGTATCACTTCTTAAATCAATTATTCCCATATGCATCTCACGAAAATTATAGTGTGAATACATTGTATCAGTTATTGCTAGCCATCCAAAAATTTCCTTTAGAAAACTTCATTGTTGTATACTTTTATTGCAATTCAATGAAATATGCGAGAAAACAATGCACCAACTTTCAATAGATTTTTACTCAAAAAAACTTTCACTGATCGGACTCATCACTTCACCCATGGAGTCACTGGGGTCCAGCCCTGGAATGATTCTCTGCCATCCTCACCCTGCTCTTGGTGGCAGCATGCATAATGGAGTGATAACTGCGATCAGCAAGCTTGGAAGTGAATCTGGGATTGCTTCTTTGAGATTTAATTTCAGAGGCATTGGAGGTAGTGAAGGTGATTTTGAAAACGGGAAGGATTCAAATGAAGATGTTAAAGCTGCCATAAATCTGACAAGGTCATGGAAGGGTTCAGGATTTGATAAAAATAATATCGTCTTAGTTGGTTATTCCTTCGGAGCGGGCGTGATTTTAGAAAATATTAAGAACTTCAAGCATGTCCGTAGTTTCATTTTAATAGCCCCTCCAATATCCTCTTTAAAAAACTCTCGAATCCATAAAGACAAACGGCCAAAATTGTTCATCGGGGGACAAAATGACACCATTTCCCCGTCAGTTGAAATCCAACGTGAATTAGACAAAATCAGACAGCCAGTAAAATTTTCCGAAATCCCTAACGTTGGTCATTCAATGGAACCCGAAGGAAAATTGATCGCGGAGCAAGTGATTCAATACCTTGTGGATTCAGTATACAAATAAAACATAGTCCTCAGACATTTTTACTAACGGAGAAATCTTCAATGACAGATTCAAATACTTTTCGAACTGAAAAAGATTCCATGGGCGAATTTGAAGTTCCTTCAGAGGCATACTATGGCGCAAATACTATGCGTGCCATAGTAAATTTTCCAATCAGTAATTTACTTTTCCCTTCTCCATTTATTCAAGCAATTGCCAATGTAAAACTTTGTGCCGCCCAAGTGAATACAAAACTAAACTTGCTAGATAAAAAATTGTCTGAAGCAATAATCCAAGCAGCGGAAGAAATTGCCAATGGATCCTTTCACAATCAATTTTTAGTAGACATATTCCAAACAGGTTCAGGAACTTCTACAAACATGAATGCTAATGAAGTGATTTCCAATCGAGCAATTGAAATTTTAGGTGGAGAACTAGGTTCAAGGACTCCTGTACACCCTAATGATCATGTAAATATGGGACAATCCTCAAATGATGTCATCCCAACATCAATTCACATTGCAGCAAATGTAGAAATCACTCATACTTTAGTCCCATCTTTAATCGAATTAAGAAATTCCCTCAGCGAAAAATCCGTGGAATTTATAGATGTAATAAAAACTGGACGCACTCACTTACAAGATGCTACTCCAATTAGGTTAGGACAAGAATTCCTAGGATATGCGGGCCAAATTCAAAATGCGATCGAACGACTTGAGCATGCTAAATCCGAATTGTCAGAAGTAGCACTTGGTGGAACCGCCGTGGGTACTGGTGTAAATACTCATCCAGAATTCGCAAAGGAAGTTTGCAAACTGCTCTCCGAAAAACTAAATATAAATATTGCTGAAACTTCAAATCATTTCCAGGCACAAAGTAGTTTAGATTCAATCGTGGAAACAAGTGGTGTGCTAAAAACAATCGCAGTAAGTCTTATGAAAATATCTAATGATATCCGATGGTTAGGTTCTGGACCTAGAGCAGGAATTGGGGAAATATCACTACCTGAAGTGCAACCAGGCAGTTCAATAATGCCAGGCAAAGTAAACCCCGTAATCCCTGAATCTGTTTGTATGGCAGCTGCTCAAGTAATTGGAAATGACACTACAATCTCAATCGGAGGACAATCTGGAAACTTCGAAATTAATGTGATGATGCCAATTTGCGCATTCAATCTTCTTCAATCAATTGAATTACTATCTACGTCTTCATTAAACCTATCCAATCAATGTATCTCTGGCTTAAAAGCCACTGATGCAGGGCCTAACATGGTCGAAAGAGGTCTAGCAATTGTTACTACTCTAGTCCCATACATTGGATATGATGAAGCAGCATCAATTGCAAAAGAAGCTCAAGAAACAGGTCAAACGATTAAAGAAGTTTCCCTAATTCGAACAAAAATACCATCAGACGAACTTGATAAAATTTTAGATGCTACTTCAATGACTGAACCTGGAAGTGGCGACGGAATATCAATTGGATAATTGATCCTCCCCGATCAACTCTAACTCATGCATCTCATAGAAAATCCTCAATTCACGAGGATTCCGAATTCTCAAGATTGGGATTTCAGGTGGAACAAACTGCAAAAATTCCTTGTGCCCTTGAGTAATTTTTGACCGCTTGAGTAGATAGTACCACCATAACGAATCTCTGCTGAAAAATTGGCCCCAAGTTTCATAATTCTCCCCGCAAATAGTATGTTTGTTAAAACAACGACGAATGGATCTGAAAAAGACCCGTCGAAAAACTACTTTCCAAGAAAGATCTAACCAAATTATCAACTCGGAATCTTTTAGAATCAAGTTCCCTAATTTTTCAGTATAATTGCCTTCTATTACCCACTTATCTTTAGCATTTTTGATTTCATCAATGGTAAACTCTCGAAATCCATCAACTGTTTTCTCTTTCCAATTCGGAAGAAATTTACACGCATCTAATTCAATATGTACATTACCTTGCTTCTTCTGAATAGATCTAGCTAATGAAGATTTGCCCCCACCACCACAAATAAAAATCCTGTTTTTTATTGGGACGGATAATCCCACGAATTTGAGATTAGAATTCAATTCTGAAAATGTCAATTTGCCACCAACACTAGTATCACACTTCACATTCGTATGATTTAGATTCAGAGATCTGCTAAGATGCCTCTTGCAAAATTCACTTCGTCTTCCCTAGTTTTCACGATTCCATCAATTACAAGATTTTCTAGATTTTTAAGAACATTCCCTATGTGCGGACCTTCAGGAAATCCTAATTTGATCAGGTCATCACCATTTAATTCTGGGGCAAGAAATCTTAATTTGTCTAAAAATAAGCGTATATTAGATCGCACCAAATCAGAATCGGAAATCAAATACATCGCTTCAAGAGACGCAACGTCTAAATTTGATAACAAGTCAAAAATCTTACTATTTAGCAGGTCTTCTGCTGACATGACTTTCACGAGCTTCTTCAGAGACTGGGTATCGTTAATTACCCTGATCCATCTCCCAGTCATTTTCAAACGTCTTATTAACTTTTTAGAGTCGAGTTCTGCCAATGATGACACCAAAATAGAAAGCATTACAAAATGAGAATTTTCGCCATCGAATTTTGTTATAAGTTTAAGTTTATCTAGATCTACGTTCTCCAATTCTAATGATGAATGAATTGAACGTAGAATCCCTAGTGAATGAGCTTCATTCAAAATTTTGTGGGGATCAGATTCTCTTAGGATATGTTTAAATGTAATAAAAATCCTCCACCCTGCCATACGTCTCAGATACCTTAAATTTTTTGGAATGAGATCTTTAGTGTTTTCATCTATGGGAAATCCTAACCGCTGTGAGTAAAGAACAACTCGAAGCATTCTAGTAGGGTCATCGCGAAAACTACGCTTATACAAAATTCGGACTTTCCTCTGATACAAATCATCTTCACCATTCATCGGATCGATTAAATCCCCCCAAGTATTTCGATTTATACTAATAGCCATAGCATTTATCGATATATCTCTCCTCACTAAGTCTTGGTGTATGCTTTTAACCAAATTTACTTGAGGCAAAGATCCTGGATATGGATAATAATCTCTTCTCGCAGAGGCGACATCAATACTAAAGTCAGAAAATGAAATCTTTGCTGTTAGAAATTGCGAACGAGCAGTGATTTCTCCACCCAGTTTAATAGCCAATTGATCAGCAAAATCTTCTGAATCCCCCACAACTACTAAATCTATATCATTAACTGATTTTCCTAGCAATACATCCCTGACTGCACCACCAACTAGGTACACTTGAGAATTCATGGAATCAGCAAGATCGCCCGCCAATATCAATTGTTGATGATAACTTGCATCAAAATTCTTTTTGAGTATTTTTGTCAAATTACTCATATGCATTAACCTTAAGTTGACACGATCAGTAATTTCTAATTGTCAAACTTTTACTTAGGGATCCGTTCAACAAAATTCTTAGCTCCTTCTGAAAGCCAAGAGTTCCAAGAAACCATTATTAGTTTTGCACCCCAATCAATGTATTCTTCCAAATTCGAATCAGTCACAAGCGCACCAGCACATCTGCCACTTTCGTTAATCTTTCTAATTGCATTCGAAATTGTGGCCCTTACTTCCTCATGATTATTCTTCCCAAAGTATCCCATAGATTGTGCCAAATCACTTGGTGCAACAAAAAACACATCAATGTCATCAATTAGCAAGATTTCATCCAAATTGTTGATTGCCACAATATCTTCAATTAGGGCTACCGAAAGAACTTGTGAATTGGCTTCTTCTAAATAATTTTCAACTCCCCATGATTGTCTACCACTAAACATCCCTCTAGCACCGACAGGAGAAAACCTTGTGGCTCTTACCAAATCCTTCGCGTCTTGAGCAGTATCTACATGAGGAACAACGATCCCCTGAGCTCCCAAATCAAGTGTCCGATATATCAAACTGTAATTATTCTCACGTACTCTGACCACACTAGACATCCCCCACAAATCACAGGCTCGAGTGAGATTCGGTATATCAGAAAAATCTGTCGGGCCATGCTCAGCTTCAATCCACGCCCCATCAAAGCCAAACTGTCCCAAAAAATCTATTATGTCGGGCGAGTTAAATCCACTTACGACTGTGGCAATTTCACCTGCTGTCAATTTTTGTTTGATTATGTTCTCACGGATTTCCATTGTTTTCTCCTAAGCATAAAAGCATTGTACATTTTCTACCTAACAATAGCATTTTATTAATACAATA
>CAZWTJ010000052.1:0-10882 GCA_964637555.1 uncultured Dehalococcoidia bacterium
ATAGCGGGATGGTTGGATATTAGCGAGTTTGAAGACTTTATCCAAGGCACAATGCCTGGAGTTGACATGCAGGCTGCCAGTGATTCCCTTAAAAAGGGTGTTCATGCTGCTTTTGAAGAGATGAAAGTAAGTACAATTCCTAGGAATTGGATGCGTGTAGTTGCTGTAAAGGTATAGCAAAGTCTAGACAAGCCGCCCTTTTCGTTTCTAAATTTGTAGAAAATATATCCATTAGGAGAGTTCCGTTGTCGTTTGAGATCAGACCTGCCAAAAACAATGAAGACGATTCTTATATGAAAGTTGGCAGTATTGCCTTTAGAGAAAATCCTTCTGGCATTTCACAAGAATCTGACTGGCGTATTAATAATAGAAATTTTCAGCGTACGGTTTGTGCATTCGATGGGACGAAAATGGTTGGGGTTTCATACGTTTTTGAGCATGAAATTCGAATTCCCGGAGGTAGTGTTCCGTCTGCTGGATTAGCCGGCGTTGGTGTTTTGCCAACTCATCGAAGGAAAGGTGCATTAAATGGAATAATGCGGAAAATCATTGATGATGCTAAAGATAGAGGCGATGTTTTGGCTACATTGTGGGCTTCAGAGGCAAGTATTTACGGGAGGTATGGATTTTCAATTGGGGCATTCCATGATAGTTATACACTTCATAGAGCTTATTCTGCTCTTAATTCCGATTTAGACCCAAAAGGATATGTCGATTTTATAGAAATTTCTGACTCCATGGATTTATTGCCGGAAGTTCATGACAAGGTTTTTCATATTCGAAATGGAGTCATTCGACGAGATGAATCCCTTTGGAGTGACTGGATTAAGAAATTCCAAAACTTTGAGCCAAAAGATAAAACATTTTTAGTCGGCTATTGGGTTGATCAAAAACTTGAAGGATACGCTTTGTATTCTTTAGAATCACGGGATCTTCAGAATCCGGGTTCTGAACCAAGATATATCGGGGGGTTGCTAGAAAGCTCTGACCCTGAAGAAGAACACAGAATGAATATTCTTGAAATGATGTCTACAAATGATGAAGCATATATAGCTTTATGGAAATTTTTATTGGGCGTCGATGGGGTGAATTCATATAGGGCTTCTAAAAGACCACTAGATGATCCATTGATTTGGTTGTTAGAACATCCCGATAGAATGAGAAAAAGCTTAACATCCATGCATTGGGTAAGAATTGTAGATGTGCTTTCAGCCTTAAAGGCTCGAAAATATTCCGCGGACGATACTTTAGTAATTCAGATCTATGACGATTTTTGCCCTTGGAATCAATTGGGGGTTTTGTTAGAAGTTGGGAGTGATGGAAGTAATGTTCGTATTTCCACTGGATCTCCTGATATTAGTTTATCGACTAAAGAGATTGCCTCAATCTTTCTAGGCGGTGTCAAATTGAGGACATTGGCTATTAATGGGAGAGTTCAAGAAAACAAGACTGGTGCTATTGATAGATTGGATTTAATGTTTTCAACTTCACAAGCTCCGTGGTGTCCAGAGGGATTCTAATTTAAAATTCAATTTTCGGATATCTGGCAGGCAATTAATGTCAATCAATAAAATCATCGAATCTTTTAATTCTGCAGTTGAGGATATTTTAGATAACTCGACTGTAATGGTAGGAGGTTTTGCAGGTCCGGGCGGAATCCCTCAAAATTTATTAAAAGCACTTCAAGAGTTGGGCTCAAAGAATCTGATTTTGGTCACTAACACAGCTGGCATAGGTGATTTTGGTGTTTTAGGGGATCATATTCATACTGGGATATTAATTGAGAATGGACAGATTTCAAAAGTTATTGCTTCGTATCCTTCATCACCATCACCGTCGAAACCCAATGCATTCGAGGTGGCATTTCGAGAGAAGGAAGTTGAGCTTGAATTAGTTCCTCAGGGAACACTTGCAGAACGAATCCGTGCTGGGGGAGCCGGGATTCCCGCATTTTATACTGCTACAGGAGTAGGTACAGAATTGGCTGAGGGGAAAGAAGTGAAAATATTTGAAGGCCGTGATTATTTAATGGAAACAGCATTACGTGCTGATTTCGCGTTACTTAAAGCAACTAAGTGTGATGTGATGGGCAATATCCAATTTACAGGAACATCACAAAACTTTAATGGAGTTATGGCTACGGCGGCTGATACGACTATTTTCGAGGTGGATGAAGTAGTAGATGTTGGAGAGATACCACCCAATGGAATACACCTTCCAGGAATATATGTAGACCGGATAGTGAAAATCAAATAGTAAAAGTAGTAATTAGGAGAGTGAACTAATTGGCTGATTTTCTACCAAAAGATGTTATAGCGATGAGGGTTGCAAAAGAATTAGAAAATGGACAAGTAGTTAATCTTGGAATTGGAATACCTTCGCTTTGTTCACAATACATTCCCCGGGACAAAGATGTTATTTTTCATAGCGAGAATGGGGTCTTGAATTTTGGCCCCCTTGCTGATGCATCTGAAATAAATCCTGATTTTATCAATGCAGCTGGGTATTCTCTTTTACCATACCCCGGTATGTATTTCATGGGTTCAGATATTGCTTTTGCAATGATTCGCGGAAGTCATGTTGATATAGCTGTACTTGGTGCTTTGCAAGTATCTCAATCTGGCGATTTGGCAAATTGGAAAATTCCCGAACGAGGAATTGGAAATGTTGGAGGTGCTATGGATCTCGCTGCAGGAGCTAGGAAAGTGATAGTGGCAATGCAGCATCTCGATCCATTTGGAAATCCAAAAATCGTTTCAACTTGCTCTTATCCTATTACAGGCCAGAGGTGCGTGAGTATGGTTGTTACTGATGTTTCTGTTATCGAAATTTCTCTCAAAGGAATGATTCTGAAAGAACTAGCTCCTGGCTGGTCTGTACAGGATGTGCAAGAAATTACTGGTCCGAGATTAATTATCGCAGACGATCTTTCCGAGATCGAACTTTAGTTATTCATCTAAAGATTCTATGCTTTCAATGAACAGATTTAAAGCTGCGATAGAGAAATCGAGCATGTTTTTTGTCCGGTCATTCTCGTTTGTTTCTATAGTTTTGGTTTTTTGTCTTGGTCCAGTGATCGCAATACATGAGTGACCGGGATTATCCCCATATCGATTGCCTGTTGGGCCCGTAGCCCCAGTTTCAGAAATCCCCCAAGTTGATTCGGTTAATTGTCTAACCTGATTGGAATTGAGTAAAGCGTATTTTTCAGTAGATGCCCGAAGACCCTCCATTTGTTTTTCATTGACGTTTAAGAAACTTTTTTGAGCAGTTCGAGTGTAAATTATTGAACCGCCAATGAAATAAGACGAGGCACCAGGGAGGGCTAAAAGATGTGCAGATATAAGCCCGCCCGTAGAAGATTCTGCAATAGAAATTGTTTGCGAATGCTTTTTGAGAAGATGGGCGGCTTTCTTTGCTAGAATTGTTAATTCAGGATTCATTTGGGACTCCGACTTTTAAGATTCGAATGCTATTATAATGCAGCTTGCTCGTAGAGACCAAAATTCATTATGCTTAATTGGTCGGTTTATAGAATACACATTATCGAGGGTCAGATTTGAAAAAGAGTTTATTTTTAATGATTCCCATTGTAGCCACATCTTTTGCTTTAGTAACCGGAGGCTTGATTAAAAATAGGGGAGAATTAATCTTAATAGGCTTAGCTGTAATACTTATAACGTTTGTAGTGGCGAAGCGTTTAAGAACTAGGTGAATGTACTTCCTCTAAGAACTTCCCTGCAAGGGAGTTCTTAGAAGGATTGTGCTATTCTAATCTCATTCAATCTGGACTCTATAGGAGATAGTGATCATGCAAAATGCACAAAAATTCAATGTGATTGGAACGAGGCCAATAAGGCATGATGGAATTGATAAAGTGATTGGTAGAGCCCAGTTTGCATCAGACATGCCGTTTTCAGATGCCTTAGAATGTAAAATTCTCCGTAGTTCATTCGCTCATGCAAAGATTAAAAACATTGATATTAAGCATGCATCAAATCTACTTGGTGTTCATTCGATTGTTACAGCGATTGATTTTCCTGCCAAGGATTCTAAGGTTCTAGCCACCGATAAGGTTTTGTATAAAGGACATCCAATTGCAGCTGTAGCCGCGGTTAATTCTCATGTTGCTTTAGAAGCTATTAATTTGATTAAAGTTGAATATGAGCCTTTAGATCCTGTTTTGGATGTAAAAGAAGCGATCAAATCAAACTCACCTATATTACACAATGACCTTTTTACAAATTCTCTGGGGGAAAAAGCTCAATTTCCTAGTAATGTGGCAGAGCATGTGAGATTTGAGCTAGGAGATGTAGAAAGTGCTTTCAATGATGCATATGTTGTGGTGGAGAGAGAATTCTCTACGGCGACCGTACATCCAGGCTATATTGAGCCAGATTCTGCGACGGCGATTTGGCAGGTTGATGGAGACGTGAGAATATGGAGCAATACTCGGGCTGCTTTTGTAATAAGAGATTCGATGTCTAAAATTCTTGATTTGCCTGTGTCTAGAATTCATATTACCACTACTGAAGTTGGTGGAGCATTTGGCGGTAAGAAGGAGGGTTGGATAGAACCAGTCGTTGCTATTTTATCCAAAAAATCTGGGCGTCCAGTAACTTTAACATTGTCTAGGGATGAAGTTTTTCAAGCAGCTGGTCCTGGGCCAGGTACATTTCTTAAGTGCAAAATGGGGGCAGACAAAAAAGGTAAAATTGTTGCCGCTCAGGCAACGATGCTCTATGAAGCTGGTGCATTTCCTGGTGCCCCAATAGCTGGTGGCATGAGTTGTATTTTTGCCGCGTACGACATAGAAAATTTATTGATAGATGGGTTTGATGTTTTGGTTAATAAGCCAAAGACATGTCCATATAGAGCCCCTGGAGGGTTACCTGCCGCTTTTGCATCAGAATCAATAGTTAATGAATTGGCTGAGAAACTTAATTTGGATCCTATAGAATTTAGGTTACAAAATGCAGCTTCTGAAGGTTCTCGCAGGGCTGATGGAACAATAAATCCGATTATTGGAGCTCAAGAAACCCTTAAAGTAGCGTTTTCTCATCCTCACTACAAAAGTGAACTAAAAGGAAATGCTGTGGGCAGGGGAGTAGCTATAGGATTTTGGAAAAATGGAGGCAATCCTAGTTCTTGCAATTTAAGTATTAACTCAGATGGAACTGTGTCCATGATCGAGGGTTCAGCCGATGTTTGTGGAAATCGTGCGGGATTAGCAATGCAAGCCGCGGAGGTTCTAGGTATTCCTGCAGAGGATGTAATTCCAAGAATTGGTGATACCGATTCAGTTGGTTACACTGCTCAAACAGGCGGCAGCCGTGTGACATTTGCTACAGGATGGGCTGCATATAACGCAGCGGAAGAATTGATATCTAAACTACGAAATAGAGCGGCGAAGATTTGGGGAATTGGTTTAGAGGATGTTGATTATACATTAGGCAAAGTTTTTTCCATATCTGATCTGGAGCTTAGTATGTCATTTAAAGAGATAGCTGCAGAATTAAATAATTCTGGAGGGCCTATCTCTGCCTCTGCAAATGTAATGCCCTCTGGAGTAGGAGGAGCCTATTCTGTTCAAATTTGTGATGTGAAAGTTGATGAAGAAACTGGGAAGGTCACAATATTGAGGTGGACTGTGATTCAAGATGTAGGTCGAGCTGTTCATCCGAGTTACGTAGAAGGACAAATGCAGGGAGGGGTAGTTCAAGGAATAGGATGGGCCTTGCATGAAGGTTATGTTTATGATGCTCAGGGAGGGATGTCAAATACTACTCTTTTAGATTACAGAATGCCTGTCGCGCTTGATGTTCCAATGATGGAATCAGTGATTGTTGAAGTGCCTAATCCAGGCCATCCGTTTGGAGTGAGGGGTGTCGGGGAAGCCCCTATTGTTCCTCCGGCTGCAGCCCTTGCGAATGCAATCAATGACGCAATAGGAATACGAATGACTGAACTTCCCATGTCGCCAGGAAAAGTTTACGAAGAGATTAATTCAGAGGGTGCTTAGACGAGTGAGAGAAGTTCGGACAAATCTCGGATAGAAAAATGTGGTTGGTTTTTGAAAACCGGTTTTCTGTTAAATCGGTTAATCCAAACAGCCTTGCATCCTGCATCAATTGCCCCTGAAACATCCGTAATCTCATTGTCTCCAACATGTAATAATTGCTCTGTTTTGCAATCGGCTGATCTGGCAGCTTTCAGGAAGATTTTTTCGTTAGGTTTTTCGATTTTTTCGTCTGGGGCGTATATTGCAAAATCGATTACCTTTTCTAACCCTAGACTTTCTGGATAAGTATCTCCGTTCGAGATAATCCCCACCTTGAAATTCTTTCTAAGTTCTTGTATAGCTGGGATCACATCAGAAAAAAGATCATTTTCTGAATAGCGTCCTTTAGAAAAAGCATTGCTCATTTCTTGTGCAATTTTTACATTTGGACGAGCAATTGTTTCTAGTATTTTACAAAAAGTTTCATATCGTCGAACCTTGTAGTTCCATCGATTAGGAGAGTCTTCTGAAATTGACTGGTTGTATTGTTCTCTGATTTCAATAAAGTGTTCTTCATTGGTCATCTTTGCCGATAAGGGATCTAATTCGTTTAATTTCGATAGTGCAGAGGTCATTCCTCGTCTGAATCCTAGTTCATAATCCCAAACGGTATCATCAATATCTAGTGAGATTGCTTTTAAATTTAGTCGACTCTTCAATATTTAACCTTTGCGTTCTGGGAAATCATATCAATGAATCGATCAAAAAGGGTCTCATTGTCTAGCGGCCCAGGAGATGCTTCTGAATGATATTGAATGCTCATAATGGGCATCGATTGATGTTCTAATCCCTCCACTGTCTCGTCGTTAAGATTAATATGACTGACATTTATTTCTGGAGGCAAGCTATTCGGATCGACAGAATAACCATGATTTTGAGCAGTTATATATACTTTCCCTGTTTTTAAATCTTTGACGGGATGGTTTCCACCTCTATGCCCAAATTTTAATTTAAACGTTTGAGCTCCGAAGGCCCTTGCCAGAATTTGATTTCCCAAGCAAATTCCCATAATAGGTAATTTGCCAATGAGCCCTCGTGCACAATTCACAGCATACTCAAGCAGTTGTGGATCTCCCGGTCCTGGCGATAATAGTACCCCGTCAGGATCATGGGCGAGTACTTCAGAAGCTGATGTGTTAGCTGGCATTGCTATAATATCGCAATTTCTAGCCTCCAGCATTCTTAAAATATTATATTTCAACCCATAGTCGCCGACCAAGATTCTGTATCTGGAAGGATCTTTTGGATTAGAAATGTCTAGCCCTTGATTCCATGAATAGATTGCTTCAGTAGTAACCTTATTTACGTAATCGAATTCTTCGTAACTGGGTAATTGTTTTAATTGATCTACGATCTCTTCTGTTGGCGTATTAGAGATGTTTACAGATCCCATCATAACGCCAAATTTACGAAGCCTACGAGTGATAGCCCTCGTATCGATATCGCTAATACCTGGTATTCCCTGGGAATTTAAATATTCACTTAGGGTCATGGTACTTAATGAATGGCTGGGATGAGTAGAATGCTTGTGCACAGCGAATCCAGAAACTTGAATTTGACTAGATTCTACATCACGATTGTTTATTCCATAATTTCCAATAAGTGGATACGTAGGCACAATTATTTGGCCAGCATATGAAGGATCCGTCAGCATTTCCTGATATCCTGTCATTGAAGTGTTGAATACTACTTCACCAAAAACTGACTTTTCAGCCCCAAAGTGAGTTCCATAAAATTCTGATCCATCTTGTAAAATGAGTCGTGCTTGCTTATTCACTTTCACTCCTGGGGGCTATTTTTTCTTGTTGCGAGACGATCTGTCCGTTGTAGATAGTTGCAGCTATTCTTCCAGTTAATTCTGTGCCAGCGATTGGAGAGTTTACACCCTTTGAAAAAAACTGTGAAGAGTCTACAATCCACTTTTCGTTTGGAGCGATTATAGTCACATCTGCGTTAGAGCCTCTGGAGAGATTACCAATTCTTTTTTTCCCAAGGAATTTGGCTGGGGCATCAGATAAACATTCGATGATCTTATCGATACTTATTGATTGAGAGTTGACTAAACCGAATAATGAGCCTACTGCGGTTTCTAGGTTACTAATCCCAAAAGCTGCTTCTTCAAAGGTGCAATTTTTTTCAGTGATATGATGTGGCGCGTGATCGGTTGCAATTAAATCAATTACTCCGTCATTCAATGCTTTTAATAAGGCATCAACATCCGAAGGATTCCTTAGTGGAGGGTTAACTTTCGCGTTAGTGTTATAGGACTTGTTGTCAAGCGGTTCATTTTCGGACGATGTCCCCATAATAATTTCATCAGTAAGAGTTAGGTGATGAGGAGTGACTTCGCATGTGATATTTATTCCATCTTCTTTTGCCCGTTTGATTAATTCAACAGATCCTGCAGTACTTACATGTGCAATATGACAATGTCCCCCAGTGATTGAAGCGAGCCTGATATCTCTTGCAACCATTGATTCTTCTGCGGCTGGGGAAATACCTTTAAGTCCCAATTTATCCGCCACCCATCCTTGATTCATGGAACCATTATTTGAAATTTTTAAGTCTTCGCAATGATTAATAATTGGAAGATTTAGATCATAACTATAGGTGAGCGCGCTTTCCATAATTTTGGGATCATATACAGGAATTCCATCATCACTGAATCCAATTACACCAGCATCTGCTAATTCGCCCATATCTGTTAAATGGAGACCTTTTGAACCGCGCGTGACATTAGCAATTGGTAACACTCTGATAGTAGCCGAATTTTTAGATTCTTCAAAGATGTACTTTACTACTTGAGCAGAGTCAATTGGGGGTTCGGTGTTTGGCATACAACAAACTGTTGTAAATCCTCCAGCCGCGGCTGCTTTAGTGCCAGATTCTATGGTTTCTTTGTATTCAAAGCCAGGCTCTCTGAGGTGACAATGAAGGTCAATGAACCCAGGTGTCACAATGAGATTGGATGCGTCCAGATTAAAAGTGCCTTGCGGAGGTTGGATAGGATTATCGCTGATTTCAAGAATTTTCCCATCACTAATGAGGATATGCTTAATGGCATGAATATTATTTTTAGGGTCTATAGTGAGTCCATTGGAAATTAAAAGAGGTCTTGTCATCCTGTTTCACCCTGGGTATTAATAATCTTTGATAATATTGCCATCCTTATTGCTACACCATTTTCAACTTGTTTTTGAATAAATGATCGGCTGCCATGAGCAACGTCTGAAGTTATTTCGACTCCTTCATTCATTGGGCCAGGATGCATAACGATTGACTTTGGGTCAGATAATTTTAGTAGGTCTTTTGACAGACCAAATCTTGTAGAGTATTCTCTCAGACTTGGTAATAACCCTAAATTTTGTCTTTCTGCCTGGATCCTTAATGGCATTATTACATCTGCGTTTTGGACGGCTTTAGAAATATCTGTTTGGCACTGAAGATTATTAAAAGGGAAGTGGGGTGATCCTGCACGGATACTAGTAGGAATTAATGTAGAGGGTGCACAAATGGTTACGTTTGCACCCATACTAGAGAATCCAATTATATTTGATCTTGCGACACGGCTATGCAAAACATCCCCAATAATAGTTATATTGAGTTTTTCCAAATGACCAAAGTGGGATTTAATGGTATATAAATCTAGGAGAGCTTGGCTAGGGTGAGCATGCGTGCCATCTCCAGCGTTGACAATTTTTGTTTCCTTTAGAAGTTTCGCAAGAGACCATGGGGCTCCAGAATGGGGATGTCTAATCACAATTAAGTCTGCATTCATTGCTTGCAAGGTAAGTGCAGTATTTTGTAAAGATTCTCCCTTTTCGGCACTGCTACCTTTTGCGACTATGTTCAGGACGTCTGCCCCTAAAATTTTGCCCGCATGTTCGAATGAGACTCTTGTTCGAGTACTTGGTTCGTAGAAGAGTAAGATGATAGTTTTCCCGCGAAGAATGTCGGTTTTTTTGTTACTACTGCGGAGTATTTTTAGCATTTTGTCTGTGGAGTCAAAAACTTCTTGGATTTCTTGAGAATTGAAACTGTCGATATCAAGCAAATGCTTCGGAAATACTTTATTTGTTGCTTGGTTGTTGCTTCTTAAATCTTGAGTCATTGAAGGGATCTCCAATGATGAGGTTTTATGATGAAAAGGTAAGACGACGGCAGGAGATTTAAGAAGTGCGTTATTCGTAGCATTATTGATTTGGCGGCCTCGCGGAATCGAACCTAATGTATTGCAGTTGCGAGGTACATCGAGTAATACTGTACCTTAATAATTGTAACTGATTAACTCTGTTGTCGCAAATTTTTGAATGCTTTTTTCTAGCTTAGACATCTTGACTCTTCAATTGCGGAGTTCTTAAAATATCAATATGAGGCAAAAGTGAATAGTTCTATACAAATTTGTGATCATGTTTGGTCAGCTGGTGGGTTAGTTTTTAAGGAATTGAAGAATCAACATGATATATTAGTTTGTGGATTTTCTGATCCACATTCATGGAGACTGCCCAAGGGAAGACCAGATGAAGGGGAAACACCTCGTGAAACTGCATTAAGAGAAGTTCAGGAAGAAACCGGTATTGTGGCTGAAATTGTAGGTTACATTGATAGTATAAAATATTCGTACATAGATCAATTTACTGAGAAAAGATTTTATAAAACAGTCTATTTCTATCTAATGCGTCCAGTGGGAGGAGATATCTCTTTTCATGATGATGAATTTGATATTGTAAAATGGATGTCTTCGAAACAAGCATTGGAATTTTTAAAATTTGAACACGAAAGAGGTATTCTTGAAAAAGGTCTTTCAATGGAATCGTAGAA
>CAZWTJ010000053.1:0-10730 GCA_964637555.1 uncultured Dehalococcoidia bacterium
TTTACAGCCTGAATATAAGATAGCTTTCTTCCAGTTTTAGTCTGTACCATAATCTTCTCCTAAAAATTCAAGGCATGAGTTTTTATTTATATGAAACATATACATCTGTTACCAATTCATCAGATTCTGGGAAAGGGCTATCATTAGCAAATTTCGTCGCAGATTTGATCGCTTCTAATGAATGAGCTTCGATGTTTTTTAACTGCTCTTCGGTTGCGAGTTTGTCTTCAATCAACAAATCTCTCAACCTTGAAATACAATCACGGTTCTCATAATAATCCTCTTCTTCCTGATCTCTATAACCTAAAGGATCATCCGCTCCAAAGTGTCCTTGGTACCTGTAAGTCTGAGCTTCAATAAGTGTTGGCCCCTCTCCTTTTCTAGCCCTTCCAATCGCTTCTTTAGCAACTTCATACATTGCTATTACATCTTGCCCATCTACTGCTACTCCAGGCATTCCGTAACCCGCAGCCCTTGCAGCAATATCTCCGCCAGCCACTGAATATTGAAAAGGTGTTGCTTCTGCATATCTGTTATTTTCACAAACATATAACACAGGTAATTTCCATATGCTAGCCAAATTCATTGATTCATGAAGAACTCCCTGGCTCGATGCACCATCACCAAAGAAAACAACGCTCACCTGGTCAGTACCTCTTACCTGCGCACTAAGCGCCACTCCTGTAGCAACTGGAATATTAGAACCTACTACTCCATTAGCACCCAACATCCCTTTGTTGATATCTGCTATGTGCATGGTTCCACCTTTGCCCTTGTTAGTGCCGGTCGCTTTACCTAAAAGTTCTGCCATCATTTCAGGCAAATCAACACCTTTGGCTATACAGTGATGATGACTCCGATGCGTACCTAACACATAATCATCGTCTCTCAATAATTCGCATATTCCAGTTGGAACTGCTTCTTGGCCAATTGAAGAATGCATCCCACGCAATTTGCCTGCATCGGCCTCACGACGTGCTTGTTCCTCAAACCGTCGAATCACTGTCATAGTCTCATACATATGAAGTAATGTTTCTGGATTAAGTTGAATAGCCATTAAATCCTCCAAAAAATAATAAAAGAATTTTTAAACACTAAAGGTTGGATGATTATAACAATTGAATCAGCACATGTGAAATTGATTTTAAAACCTAGTCAAAATCAATCTTGTTTAAAATCAATTTCCAATTCTTTTAGTTGCGTATCCGAAACATGACTAGGAGATTCGAAGAGAGGATCCATTGCATTTTGTGTTTTCGGGAATGCTATTACTTCCCGAATATTGTTCTTATCCGAAAGCAACATAACAAGTCTATCAATCCCTGGAGCAATTCCGCCGTGGGGTGGCGCGCCATACTTAAATGCAGTGAGCATATGACCAAATCTTTCATCAATCTGCTCATCTGAGTAACCAGCCAAACGAAAAACTCTACGTTGTAAATCTGGATCACATATCCTAATACTGCCACTAGCTAATTCGTCTCCATTCGCAACTACGTCATAACAGTGAGCAATTACTTGATCGGGATTTGCCTCTAAATCGACTGAATCTAAATTTTGAGGCATTGTAAATGCATGATGCATGGGTTCCCATCGATTTCCATCTTCATCCCATTCAAACAATGGAAACTCCGTTACAAACGCGAAAGCAATTTCGTCCTTATCTATCAATTCCAACCTAGCTCCTATCTCATTACGGAGGAGACTAAGGGCAGTGTTAGTTGATTTGACAGGCCCTGCGATAATTAATATCGAATCACCAACATTAGCACCTGAACGTTTCGCCATTTTAACAACCAATTCTGGAGATAAAAATCTATTTATTGGAGAATTGATATCTTCTGGCTTTAAGTTTTCTAATGAATCCCCTCTAAGAGATACATATATCATGCCTGATGCACCGCGTGCCTTAACGAACTCATTTAAATCATCAAGTTGTCTACGGGGATAAGATGCCATCCCCGGTGCCGCAAAGCCTTTGATAAGGCCTCCCTCATTCAATATTGAATCAAATACTCTGAATTCAGTCCCTACAAATAAATCAGAAAAATCAAACAATTCCAATCCGAAACGCAAATCGGGTTTATCAGTACCATATTTTTGCATCGATTCCTGATATGAAATCCTAGGAAAAATTTTGGGTATCTTTTTATTAGGTGTTAATTCTTTTACAAGAGTGCTATACATTTCTTCAGTTAATTCAAGAATATCTTCTTCTTCAACAAAACTCATCTCCAAATCTAACTGAGTGAATTCAGGCTGCCTATCAGCTCTAGGATCTTCGTCCCTGAAGCATCTGGCGATCTGAAAATACCTCTCAACTCCAGAAACCATCAATAACTGTTTCAGTTGTTGAGGAGACTGAGGCAGAGCATAAAATTGTCCAGGATACAACCTGCTCGGAACTAAATAATCTCTAGCTCCTTCAGGGGTACTTTTAGTTAAAATCGGGGTCTCAATTTCAAGGAATCCACGTTCATCCAAAAAATCTCTTATGAATTTCACTACTTTATGACGTAATGAAAGCATCTCTTGCATCTGAGGTCTTCTGAGATCTAAATACCTATATTTAAGGCGAAGCAATTCATCAACATCTGAATAATCACTTATACTGAAGGGAGGTGTTTCAGACTGATTCAAAATTTCCATGCTTATTGCTTCAACTTCAACATCCCCGCTACTCATTTCAGGATTTTGCATCCCTTCAGGCCTTGCACGAACGACACCATGAATCTGAACAACCCATTCACTTCTTAAGGACTCAGCCAATGAATGTACATCAGGGGTTATTTCAGGATTAAAAACAATCTGAGCCAACCCACTACTATCTCTTAAGTCAATAAATATCAATCCCCCATGATCACGCCGCCTATGCACCCAACCAGCCAATTGCACCTTGTGGCCAACATTCTGGATTTTCAGTAATCCAGCCCCAATATTCTTAAGCATTCTCTAATCCTGAATTAAAAATCTAAAATTCCCAAAAAAATGTCACGATTTATAAGAAAGGAGCAATATGCCCTCTTTTAATCACAGACAGATTGACAAATGTTTCAGTTCTCCTTACTCCCGGGATCGTCCCTAAACGAGTACGCAAAAATACTCCCATAGCCTCAGGAGATGGTAACGCAGTCCAAGCAAACACATCATACGTCCCAGTTGTCAGCGCAACCCAACCTACTTCACTAAGGTCAGCAATATGTTTAGCTACTTCATCAAGTTTGTCTGGATCAACTTGAACACCAACTAACGCTTCTGAAACATAGCCCATCTTTGCTGCATCCATAAGAACAGTAACGTGTACGTAGTCTTCATCCAATATACGCTTTAACCTACGTCGAACCGTTCCTTCAGTAAGATCGAGTTCTCTAGCAATGCTAGCATTACTAGCCCTGCCATCTTTTCTCAAAATCTCAATTATTTGATTATCCAGTGAATCTAAATCGTTCATCAATTCTCTCAAAAATATAGTCTTATTACGACTATAACAAGCAAGGAAACATCCATCAAGGTCGAATTTCAATTAGTAATGATTTTACTAACCCCGTCTGATCGCTATATATAGTCCGGCCATTGTTCCTAAAATTGCATAAGGAGAGAGAAAACTACCTGGAATAAAAAATGTGATGATCAATAATGCTAAAAAACAGCCTGAAAATATTATCAGTTTGAAAATCCTAGATTGCTGATTATTTACAGACCGAGATACAATTTCACCAATCAGCAGTAAACCTAAAAACAATAATATCCCACCTAAAAACAAAACCGATTTCAACATCCAGTAGGAGAAGACATATAAAAACCCAACTGCTAATCCAGTGATTAATGAAAACAAAACCGAACGCAAAAGAAGCCTTTTCGGAATCTTTACCGTAGGAGTTTTTGTACAATCAGGGCACCGCATCCCTACTAGGCTTTGGACCAAACAATTTGGGCAAATCATATCTCCGCAGGAACTGCAGCTTAGCAAAGTTTCTTTATCTGGGTGTCTTTTACATTTTGATGAAATAGCCATTTGCCACCAAATTCAATTCCTATTAATCCACTCTTGACGATTAGAAATGTCTCTATCAAAAATGATTCTATTAAATGTCACAATGAACCATTTACTGTTTAATCCAATTGGTTCACCGTTTGCCAAAATTCTTTTAATGATCAAAATCGCTACTCCCAGAGCACTAATTGTTAACAAATCAAGAGATCTACCAAAAACAATAGAAAGAATTGGGAAAATCATCATACATAGGAAAGTATAAAAACCTGTTTCACGTCTAATTAAATTCCCAAAAATTACCAAACACAGAAAAAATATGACTTCTCCAAAAAAATTGAACCCCAGAATAATTCCGAAAAATACAGAAATTCCACGCCCTCCGCTGAATTTTATCCACGGAGACCAATTATGTGCTATCAGAGCTAACAATGATACAAACCCCTGTAAAAGAATATCTGCTTCGGTGAATTTACCAACTAAAAACACTACTAACCATCCTTTGACCAAAACATCAAATACGGAAATTAGTATCCCCGGAATCACACCAATATGCACAATCGCGTTAGATCCACCAACATTCCCAGATCCAAAGCGTCTAATATCAATCCCTCTAAAGATTTTGCCTACAATATAAGCGGATGGGATCGAACCTACAAAGTAAGAAAAAACTGATAAGAGAACTAAAATAAAAATGTCAGGCATTTCTAAATCCATACATCTGTAACTGCAAATCTAAGAATTACGGATATTAAAATTCTTCACTCGAATAATTTCCAAAACTGCGTCTTTGGACGGTCCAATGAACCCCGGAAGGATTTCTCCTGGGTTTCCATTTGCATGATAGTCGCTTCCTCCGCATTTGATGAGTTCAAATTCTGAGGCTATTAATTCTAATTCATGGATTTGTTCGTGAGTATAATCATTGTAAAAAACCTCAATCCCTACTAGGCCAACTTTTTTGAGTTCTCTAATATTTTGCTTTATTACAACCCAATCTTCTCCGCCAATTTCTCTTTGAGCCAAATAAGTGGGATGAGCAAGCACAGGGATACCAGAGTGTTCTAAAATTAACTTCACTGCACCTGAAGGTGTCAAACGGGGCCTCGAAACGTATGCTAATCCATTACGACCCAGATATTTATCAAACGCCTGTTTCGGATACTCAATATATCCATTATCTACCATCGCCTGAGCAATATGTGGACGACCTATTGCTGCACCGTCAGCAATCTCAAGAACTTGATCCCAAGAAATTTGTATCCCTAGATCATTTAATTTCTGGACAATACCCAAAGCTCTAGATTTCCTCCCGTCGCGAAATTCTGTCAAAATCTCTTGGAATTCATCCGTTTTATAATCAAGAAAATATCCTAATACATGAACTTCAATGCCGGGTTGATCCGCACTCAACTCAATCCCAGGAATAATATTAAAATCCTTATACTTTTCTGAGGCTTCGATGGCCTCTTCAATACCTTCAGTTGAATCATGATCAGTAATTGAAATCGTATTTAGCCCTTTCTCAGCGCACAAATCCACCAATTCTGTAGGAGTTAAATTGCCATCTGAGAAGGTAGTATGTAAATGGAGATCGACCTCTACAACCATATTATTTTCACATCCACAATAAAAGTAAAAAGAAACAATTCTGAATTCAAATCAAATGATCAGATTCTTAAAATTAAACTATCGAGCATATTCTATTGAACGACTCTCTCGGATAACTGTGACTTTAATTTGCCCAGGATAAGCTAAATTGTCTTCGATTTTCTTCACAATCCCTCTAGCCAATTTTGAAGCTTCAGCATCATCAATCGAATCTGGACTAACCATTACCCTGACTTCTCTTCCAGCCTGAATCGCAAACGTTTTCTGGACACCATCAAAGCTGTTAGCCACATCCTCCAATGCTTTTAATCTCTCCATATAATTTTCCACAGTATCACTTCTTGAACCAGGCCGAGCAGCACTAAGTGCATCCGCGGCAGATACCAAAAATGCCTCAACTGAAGTCATCACATCATCATGATGCTCTCCAATACATCTTGAGATTTGCTTAGATACGTTATACCTGTCAGCAATTTCGGCTCCTATAGTTGCATGTGGACCTTCAACTTCATGTGAAACAGCCTTTCCAATATCATGCAACAAGCCTCCGATCTTCGAAACCCTCACATTGGCACCCACCTCCGCGGCCATTAAACCAGCTAAATTACAAACTTCCATTGAATGCTGAAGAACATTCTCTCCATAGCTCGTTCGGTATTTCAGCCTACCCAATAATTTAATTATCTCAGGGTGCAATCCTCTGACACCTGTATCAAGCATCGCCTGTTCTCCTGCCTTCCAGACAGTTTCATTGATTTCTTTCTCTGATCTTTCAACAACAGACTCGATACGCGCTGGATGAATTCTTCCATCAGCTATAAGTTTTTCTACAGACAATCTCGCAATCTGCCTTCTAATGGGATCAAAACAAGATAACGTCACAAGCTCTGGAGAGTCATCTATTATCAAATCAGCCCCAGTTGCACGTTCTATGGCCCTAATATTTCGTCCCTCTTTACCAATTAAACGACCTTTCATTTCGTCATTCGGTATTTGGACTGAAACAACGGTAGCTTCCGAAACAACATCTGAAGCAAGCCTTTGAATAGCCTGAGTTAAAATAAACCTTGCATCATCCTGAGCCTTAACTTTCGCTTCCTCCTCCATATCTCTATATCGGATAGCGAGTTCATGCTCAATATTCTCTTCAGCACGATGAGTTAATATTTCTTCAACCTGAGCAATTGGTGTATTAGTCAATTCCTCTAGACGCTCAATTTCCTGATCCCTGAAACCCTCTAAGTCGGATCTCAGCAAGTCAACACCCTTCTCTTTTTCAACAACCTTTTGATCGCGGTTGTCCAAATTTCTTGACCGTCTATCTTGATCTTTTTCTCGTTTTACAAGTCTGCGCCGGGTATCCTGCAGTTCAGAACGCCTCTCATCGATCTCTAGCTCAGCATTTGCCTTGAGCTTAACGACCTCTTCCCTACCTTCCAGAAGAATCGCTCTTTTAGACTCTTCTGATTTGTTACGTTCATCTAAACTATAATTATTTGCCTCTTCTACAACATTTTCTGCTTCTGTTTTCGCAGCCAAGTTACGCTTTTTATTAAAAGCATTTTGTATCAAATGACCACAAGTTGCACCAATAATTAAACCTGCAAGGACGGCGATTAGAGCGAAAATAATTAAGGTATCCACGCCCTTCACCTCCATATTAATCTATTTAAATTCTCCTAAAGAATGATATACATCCCCACGCGATCTTATAATGTCAATCTAAAACTGTCAAGAAATGAACTCCACCGAGAATATCAAAAACAGTCTATGATATAATCTCTAACTATCTAACATTGCAACAAATTTAGTTCTTCTTCTTTGGAGAATTCTTAATGACATCTGAAAATATTGAACATCTGGAATCTATTGCGAGAAAAATCAGGCATAATATCATTACGATGACAGCAACCGCTGGAAGTGGCCACCCAGGAGGTTCTCTTTCCTCTGCTGATATCTTGACTGCCCTTTATTTCAGCGTAATGAAACATGATCCAGAAAATCCTAAATGGACTGACCGAGATAAATTTATTTTGAGTAAGGCACATGCATGCCCAGTCCTATACGCTGCACTAGCTGAATCTGGTTACTTCCCAATAGAAGAATTGAATACTTTTCGTCAAATTAACAGTCGCTTGCAAGGGCATGCTCACATTAAAACTCCAGGAGTTGAAATGTCGGGTGGATCTCTAGGGCAAGGTCTTTCTTTTGGAATAGGAACAGCGTTAGCAGCCAGACTAGATGGATTAGACGCTAGGACCTATGTACTTTTGGGTGACGGAGAGTGCGATGAAGGTCAAATATGGGAGGCTGCAATGTCTGCAGCCCACCACAAGATTGACAATCTAACGGTAATCATCGACCGAAATGGAATCCAAAACGACAGATTCACCCATGAAGTAATGAGTCTGGAACCCTTACCATATAAATGGAGATCTTTTGGGTGGAACTCAATTGAGATCGATGGCCACAAAATGACTGAAATCTTAAGCGCTTTTAGAGAGGCAGAAAATGTAAAAGGTAAGCCTACGGTGATTGTCGCTAAAACCACTAAAGGCAAAGGGGTCAGTTTCATGGAAAATAACCCTGACTATCATGGTAAAGTAGCTTCGGGTGATGAACTCACTCAAGCATTAGAAGAAATTGGATAAAAATATGGCTAATACTCAACAAATGATTTCAACGAGAGAAATTGCAGGTCAAACACTATTAGAGATTGGATCTGAAAATCAAGATATGGTCGTTATTGGCGGGGATTTGAATAAATCTACTTATTCAAACATGTTTGGAGCCAAATTCCCTGAACGTTTCTTTGATATGGGTGCCGCTGAACAAAACATGATTAGTGTTGCTGCTGGCTTCGCTGCTAGTGGAAAAATTCCAGTAGTTAGCACATTTGCCGTTTTTGGAACAAGTAGACCCTATGACCAACTAAGAGTAGGTGTTTCTCAGCCCAATCTAAATGTGAAAGTGATTCTTACTCATGCAGGACTGTTAACAGGCGAAGACGGAGTGTCTGCTCAATCTATAGAAGATATTGGAATCATGGCTACGTTGCCTAATTTCTCGGTTGTAGTTCCATCTGATGGAATAGAAGCTCGCGAGTCAATCAAGGCAGCAATGGAAACCGATGGTCCATTTTACATTCGACTTTCCCGACCTGCTATTCCAGTAATCCATAATGATGACTTTGAATTTCAACTTGGAAAAGCTGAAACAATGAAAGATGGTGATGATGTCACAATTGTCGCTTGTGGCATAATGGTCAACGCAGCAATAGAGGCAGCTACAGTTTTGGATCGATTCGGAGTTTCTTGCAGAGTGCTAAATATGTCGACCATTAAACCTTTAGACACCATGGCCTTAGCAAAAGCCGCTAGAGAGACTGGTGCAATTGTTACTGCTGAAGAGCACTATATCAATAGCGGACTTGGAAGTTTAGTCTCTCATGCACTTTCTAGGATAGAACCTGTCCCTGTAGAGTCTGTAGCACTCCACGGATATGCAGAATCTGGTCAACCAGAGGAACTTTTTACAAAATACCATTTGAATTATACCGATATTGAACACGCAGTAAGAGTAGTAATCGATCGGAAGAAAAAATCTTCCTACTAATTAATTCATAAATCCCTGTTGTTTCATTACATCTAACATCTTGCGCTTCCCACCGCCACCTGAAAGTGCCTTAAGTTGTTTTTTCATTTGCCTAAATTGGTTCAATAATTGATTAACATCACTTGGTTTTGTTCCACTACCTAGGGCAATACGCCTTCTGCGGCTCCCGTTGATTATAGTGGGATCTGCACGCTCATCTAAAGTCATTGAATGAATTATCGCTTCTACTCTCACCAAGTTAGAATCATCAAGGTTAGCATTGGCCATTTTACCCTTCATGGAAGAAAATCCAGGAATCATTTCCACGAATTGAGACAACGAACCCATTTTCTTTATCTGTTGCATCTGCTGCAAAAAATCATTCAGGTCAAGTTCCCCTTGGCGAACTTTTCTTTCTAAATCCTGCGCTTGATCAACATCTGTAGCTAACTGAACTTTTTCGGTTAAAGTTTGAACATCTCCCATTCCCAAAATCCTAGAAGCAATCCGATCTGGATAAAACATTTCTAAGGCATCTGTATTTTCTCCAACACCAATGAATTTGATCGGGATCCCAGTAACTGAAGCAATAGATAACGCCGCACCCCCTCGAGCATCTCCATCTAACTTAGTCAAAACCAATCCTGTAATACCAATACGTTCATTAAACTCAACAGCAGAAGCAACCGCATCTTGTCCAATCATTGAATCAACTACTAAAAGTGTTTCGGTAGGAGAAACAGCAGCACTAATTTGTTCAATTTCTTTCATCAGTGCTTCATCAACCTGAGAACGCCCAGCCGTATCAACTATCACCCAAGGATGATTTTGTTTTTGCCCTTGCGAAAGTCCATCTTCAGCAACTTTTATAGAAGAAGACTCATTCCTATCTGAATAGACGTCTACACCAACCCTTGAACCCAACAACTCTAGTTGATCAATTGCGGCTGGCCTGAACAAATCTGCAGCCACTAGCAATGCAGATTCGCCACGTCCATTAAGTAATGATGCGATTTTGGCTGCGGTTGTAGTTTTACCTGAACCGTTCAATCCAACCACCAGCAAAGATGAAGTAGGGGAAGAACCTCTGACAACTCTTCCTGCTTCTCCAAGGGTCTTAGTCAACTCTTCTGCAGTAATTCTAAGTACTACTTGTCCAGGAGAAACTGAATTTAGAACTTCCGATTCTAATGTTCTAGCTCGAACACTTTGAACAAATTCTCGGGCAACTTGAAAATTAACATCTGACTCCAGCAATGCCCTACGTATTTCCCTCAGGGCAGAATCTATATCAGATTCACTGAGACGTCCTTTAGAATTCAAGCTTCCCAGTACATTTTGTAACTTATCTGTAATTACTTCAAACATGACTCACCTATCCATTCTAACATACACACACTAATTGATTATCCAGTTTAAACCTATAATGCCGTCTAGAAGCATCAATAAAAAGTTGCAATATGGTATAATGACCTAGAATAACTTTTGCAAAAGGTGAATCTTCATGGATATTTCTTGGTTTGGAAAATCTTCA
>CAZWTJ010000054.1:0-10686 GCA_964637555.1 uncultured Dehalococcoidia bacterium
CACAATCCTATCCTCTTGTATTTCCTTACTATTTTTAACTTCAGAAACTGTGTAATAATAAACTTTTGCACTATCAAATGCTAAATATCCCAAATAAGCAAAGGACAAAATCACCACTAGGAAAACGATCCCACCTTTCCAATATTTTTCCAAGATTGTTTGCTCTTTGAAGCTAAAAGTTTCTTCTTCCAATTTTTGACCCACCTGAAAAATCTAATTTTCTGAATTTCTATTTTCCAACTTAGATTTCAAAATATCAATTTCACGCATTAAATTTTGAGATTTCCTAGACATATAAAACACATAAAGGAAAAACCCAGCCCAAACAATTGCAAACACAATAAACAATGCAATCAAACCCGAATCCAAACAACCATTTTGTTTGAAAAATATTTGATCATCAGTATTAAATATTCTTGAAACAGTCGTCGATGCTTCTACAATACTTCCACTCAATCCAACACTCAACACTAAAGCAAGGGCAAATAAACCTAAATAACCGCTTTTAAAACTTTTTATTATATAAACTTTCAACAATTAACTCACTCTTCCTAAGTTTAAATCTCTCAATCAAAATATAAACAAAAAACACACTAAAAGTTAAAACAGAAAACAAAATAGTAATACCCATACGAAAATCCAAAGAACCTTGTTCCGCCAAAGGACCTATGTTTAGACCTGGGTGGGTCGTCCTCCACCAAATTGTGCTCATGTAAATCACAGGGGCATCAATCGCTCCAATGAGCGCGATAAAAGCAGCAATCCTTGCCCCTTGGAGAGAACTTGAAGCTCTAGCCCTCATCAACAAGTAAGCAACAAAAATAAACCAAAGGATTAAAGTTGTTGTTAGCTTCGGGTCCCATGTCCACCACACCCCCCAAGTCAACTTTCCCCAAATAGCACCTGTAATAATCACACCTGTCATTAAAATCACACCAATTTCTGCAGCAGAAAGTGCAATTGCATCCCATGTATGATTATCTCGAATCAGGTACACCACACTACTAATGGCGACAATTATAATAGATAGCATACCAATCCAAGCAATAGGAACATGGTAATAAAATATTCTTTGAGATATTCCTAAATTCTTTTCAGTTGGAACCCACAAAAATATCAAAGCCAAAGTAATTAACATCAATATCGCTGTTAAAATCATTAACGATGAACGCCAAGAAAATTCTTTCAACTCAAACACTCTTAACCAGAAAATTTCGCCAGAAACAATATCAGTGAGTCACTGCGCCCTTAGATGCCGAAGAAACAGTTTTGGCATATTTTGCCAAAACACCCCTTGTATAATTAGGAGCCGGAGGTTTCCATTTCGTCCTTCTACGATCTAACTCGTCATCATCAACTTGGACTGATAAATCTCTAGTCTCTACATCCATTGTAATCAAATCACCATCTTCAATCAATGCGATTGTACCTCCAACCGCTGCTTCGGGGGCAACATGTCCTACCATTGGCCCTTGGGTGGCTCCAGAAAATCTGCCATCAGTCATTAACAAGGTCGAAGACCCTAAACCTGCACCCATAATCGCGCCTGTAACAGCCAACATTTCTTGCATTCCAGGCCCACCTTTTGGACCCTCATATCTAATAACTAGGACATCATTTGGATTAATTTCCCCATTCGTTACTGCTTCAAAAGCAGCCCTCTCACCATCAAATACCCGCGCTGGACCTGTGTGAGATTTCAACTGAGATGCCGATACCTTCATTACAGCTCCCTCCGTTGCAAGATTCCCTTTTAATATCACTAATCCACCCGTAGAATTCCTAGGATTTGAGACAGGGAAAATCACTCTTGAATCCGGAAGTTCAGTAAATTGGGAAAGATTTTCTTTTATGGTTTTACCAGTAATTGTCATACAATCGCCATGTAACAAGCCAGACCTTAACAATTCATTCATAACAACAGGAACACCACCAATTTTGTCAACGTCAGACATCACAAAACGACCACCTGGCCTTAAATCAGTTAAATAAGGAGTATCCCTGCTTAATCGGTCAAAATCATCTATTGAAATATCCACTTCGGCTTCATGCGCAATTGCCAACAAATGCAAAACAGCATTAGTCGATCCACCCATAGAAAGCACTACTCTGATAGCATTTTCAAATGCTTCTAATGTCATTATATCCCTTGGTTTTAAATCTTTTTCTAGCAATTGATACATAATGGAGCCTACGTCATATGCTGGTTTATTGATCCTAGGATCTACAGCAGGAATACTAGCCGCACCTGGAATTGACATGCCCATAGCTTCTATTGCACTAGACATAGTATTCGCAGTGAACATTCCCGAACAGGCACCCTCCCCAGGGCATGCGACCTTTTCCATGGATACCAATTCATCATGAGAAATTTTACCCTGAGAATATGCTCCAATTGCTTCAAACATATCTTGGATATTTATATCATTCCCATTAAAATTCCCTGGGAGAATGGCTCCTCCATAAACAAAAACCGAAGGAACATTTAATCTAGCCATAGACATTAATGCCCCGGGCATATTTTTGTCACATGCAGCAACAACTATCAATCCATCCATACTTTCACCGAATGTTACTGTTTCTATGGAGTCCGCAATCACCTCTCTACTGACCAAAGAAGCTTTCATACCTTCGGTTCCCATCGATATCCCATCGCTGATAGTGATAGTTCCAAACATGAATGGAACACTGTTTGCATTCCACAAACCCTCCTTGACTTTCTCGGCGATTCGGGTCAGATGCACATTGCAAGGAGTGACGTCACTCGCTAGATTGCCGACAGCAACGAATGGTTTATCCATATCGCCATCTTGTAAACCTATTGCCCTTAACATCGCACGTGCAGCGGCCCTATCTGGACCTTGGCTTACAACATGGCTATTTTTCTTCAAATTAGTTTTAGATACCATTAATCGCCTCAAAATTATTTAAATTTGTTAATCAAATCCACTATGCGTTGATCAATATCAACAAGTTCTTTTCCCGCATCAAAATATGCAATTCCTAGATGTGCATCCCTTACCAAATGTTCATAATCAGGATGATCCACCCATGAATCTTCTAAATCTTTGAAAATTGCATCTAACTGTAATCGTTCTAGCATAAGTGTTACCCTTAATCCGGCCAAAATTTTTGACTCGTTATTCATCTCCCCTAGTAGTTTTACCTTTATCTAAAACTTCTTTCACATTTGTGACAAACTCCATTGCCTCAAAATCCGATGTACTATTACCTTCCTCAAGACGAGATTTGAATTGCTCAAATAACCAATCTTCTTTGGTGCCATGAGGTATTTCAAAAAACTTTTTGTCAAATGAAGGTAATTCGCCAGGAGAAAAATGGCCTTTGTCCTGAAAGTCATATCCCTCCAGATTTTCAGAACCTTTACCTAAAACTTCTCCAGTATCAACGTAATGCTCCATTACAGGTTTCATGCCATAACGTTGAACAGGACATGTTTTAACACAAATTGCACAACCCGAATACCTAGCCATTACAGGCCTACATCTTTCATAAATCACTTTGAATTTTTCTACACCCCTCCACCAAATTTTTTCTCTAACCAAGGCTCTGCCGGGACATCGATTAACACAAATTTGACACTCTTTACAAAAATTATTGATCCCATAATCAACAGGCTCATCATGATTTAATGGTGCATCTGTAGTAATAATAGCCAAGCGTGAACGCGATCCAAAATGTGGAGAAAGAAGTTGGCCATTAGCACCTAATTGCCCTAACCCCGCTGCAACAAACATGGGTATAAATGCAGCACTATTGTCGTTGGGGCTATGAACTTGAGCATGATAACCACGCTCTCGAATATAATCTGCTAAATCCAGCATCAAGGCACCTTCAATCTCATAAGTGCCAAAATGAGCCTGTTCAGCAGCCAAACTAGGAATTGTTTGAGTCATGACATAATCTTGCTCTACTGCCAAGCAAATAGCATGTTCGTAACGCACCCAACTTTTCTTGCTCGAATAAGCATAATGAAAATCGTAACGAGTGAAACCTACCTCACCAAAACCTAATTCTCGAGCCTTTGAACGAATGTCTTCAGTTATATTCATATCATAATCAGGCGTACCTGTCGGTTCTAAATCCCCAGACACCATAGCTGCATCAACTAATGGCTTAACCAGTTCATCGTGCCTCTCTCGGTACTCGTAAATATCATCCTCATAAACAGTCCAAACCCACTCTCTATCCGCGGCCTTTTCTACATTCTGGCTCTCAATGGGGTACATTCTCGAATAAAAAGACACATCCTCGTGTCGAATTGGTATTCCTGGAACTGTAGTTAAATCCTCTGCGACAGGGATTTCAACATCCTTATCAGAAAAAGTTCTACCAGGTCTTACTACTACATGATCTACAGATTTAAGTGCCATTTCATCACCTCAGATTTAAGATCCTTAACTAGAATTTAACCCAAAAATCAAATGATTTTATTGACCATACTCTACCACATATAAAAAGACTTTAACGTCATCTAGTAATGTTATTTTGAAATTCGTAGAAATTTCTAATTAGAAATGCAATTGCCCCAAAAATAATCACCGCCAAAAAGGTTATAGATCTATCCACCAAAACTAATGATATGGCATCAACATTACTGAGAGTTATTAAAAGTATACCTATCGTCCCAGCCTCTACAGCCCCAATACCTCCCGGAGTCGGCACAACACTCAACAAAGCATGTGATAAAGCAACTATAGGGATTAATAATAGTGGCACCTCAAATCCTAAAGAGGCTACCACAAAATATAATCTCAAAATTTCTAAGAACCAGCCCATAGAACTCAAAAGGATCAACATATATACATTCTTAAAGCTACCTATGGCACCTTTTTGAAACTGAATATAAAATCCCTTTATTTTGGAAGGTAGCTTGCGCTGAATGAAATTCCTAGTAAATCTCATCACAACCAAAATCACAATCAATACAAAAGTCATTAAAAACGCGATGCTAAAAATATACTTTATTAACTGATAGTCTGCAGACGACTGCTTCCATAGTAGCAATAGTAAACACGTTGATAAAATCCCAAAAACAACTATCGTATCTAAAACTCTTTCTGCAAGTAATATACCTAAACTCCAGGAAATATCTGTGCGACTCTTATTAGCGAATAAATAAGCTCTATAAGCATCACCAATTCTCATCCATGTAACAGAATTAACAAACCAGCCCAAAAGAATAAATATTGAAGATAGAAAAATGCTAGGAGTAATTTTATTTCTGCCTTGTAATTCTCCGGTATTCTTAGCTAATAACCGCCATCTAATCCCACGAAAAATGAAACTCGCAAAATAAGAAAAAATAGCTAAACAATAAATTCCTAAATTCAGACTTGACAGTCTAGATAATGCATCTTCCCATTCAAAATCAATTACCAATGGTAATAGCGCAAATGCACCAATCACAACAAAAAGAACAACCGCCGTTGGTATTGATAAAATCCTCACCCAAGAAAAATTTTCATTATTATGAAAAGGCATCTTAACTCCATACCTCACAAAGGTTTCTTTGAAGGAATACCCGGTCTTCTAGGAAACTCAACTGGGGAAAGTTTCATTTTTTTCAACAATAGTATAGCTCGACCAGGAGGCATGAATTCAAATTCTTGAAAGAAATGCTGACTTTCGATCTTAAGCCCAAAGGTTTGAATTGCATTATGCGCACTTTCTAATTCGTAGCGAATTTTGTCAGATTTTTGAGCCACCAAAATTCCGTCTAATTTTAGAAATGGAACTGTTAATTCAATCAATGTACTCAATGGAGCAACAGCTCGAGCTGTTACGAAATCAAAAGTTCCTCTAAGGGGTTTTTGATGAGCTACTTCTTCTGCCCTGCCATAAATTAAATCCACATTACTTAATTCAAGCTTGCAAATTACAGATTGTAGAAAATCAAGTTTCTTGCGTCTCGCTTCCAATAATGTGAAATGTACTTTCGGCAAGATAATCGAAAGTGGAATACCTGGAAATCCAGCACCAGTACCAACATCTAAAATTTTATCGTTATTTTTCAGAATCTTCTTTAAAACCGAATAAACTGAAACCGCATCTAAAATATGTAAAGTTTGGGCATCATCCCAATTTGTCACACGAGTTAAATTCATTTGATGATTCATCTTCGATATCATCAAATTATGAACCAAAAACTTCCTGATCTGCTCGTTTGACAAAAAAACGCCGAACTCTTGAGCCCCCTGAATCAATTTTTCAGAATCTTCTAAATCATTAATGTTTCTTCTTCGATTATCATCCATTTTCTTTCCGGAAAATTATGTTACCTTAAGACACGATCTATTATATCTAACCAAAGGGACAGTGTAATGCCCGCTAGTGTCACAGCAATCTCTATTACCATCTTAACGTCTTTCATCTTCCTTTGTCTGGGAATTATATACACTAAAAGACGGAGTATCTCGGTCGAAGACTATATCGTTTCGCGAGATTCTTCCAGTAGTACTTTCACTATAGCTACTTTGGTAGCATCAGCACTAGGTGCCTGGATTCTATTCGGACCTGCGGAAACCGGTACCTTCGCTGGAATAGTTGGCATCATTGGATATGGAATTGGATCAGCATTGCCCCTTGCGCTTTTCGTCTTGGTTGGCTCAAGAATGCGACAAATTATCCCCCGTGGACATTCACTAATTGAATTCGTTAGACACCGGTACGGACTTACAATATATTTCTTGGTAATTTGTATTATGATCTTCTACATGTTTGTATTTTTAGCTGCGGAACTTACAGGAATTTCTCAGGCTATTAATCTCTTAGGTGAAGGAGTGAACTTAACAATTACAGCTCTCATTGTTGCAAGTTTTACAGTCGCATATACTGCATATGGCGGCATGAAGGCATCGTTATTCACAGACAGAATTCAATTTTTCACAATTCTTCCACTTCTACTAATTGTACTTATAACAGGATTTTGGATTGGAGACATCACTGATTCTCTAAAACAAGTAAAACAAATTTCCCCTGAACTTTTTTCATTCAAATCATCTACTGGAATTGAATTCGCATTAACTCTCATCATAGCGGTCACAGCAGCTGAAATGTTTAATCAAGCTACTTGGCAACGAGTATATAATGCAAAAAACCTTAAAAGTTTAATTAAAGGTTTTTCTATATCCAGTCTTATAGTACTACCAATAATTTTTTTGACTGGCATCTTTGGAATAATGGCATTAGCAGTTCCTGAGAATATAATTACTTCAGAGAACGCATCGGTTGCAATGTTTGTGTATTTCACGACTATCATGCCCAGCTGGATGATTTTTACAACCCTAATTCTGGCAGTCATTTTGGTCATGAGTAGTATAGATACATTATTGAATGGAATAGCCAGTACAATTGTCACAGACCTATCTAGATACAAACAAAAAACTGAAACCAATAACCTTTTACTCCCTGCTTCAAGATGGATCACGATACTATTAATTCCTCCGGCAGTATTAGTCGCTGCACAAAATATGAGTGTTCTATATTTATTTTTTATTGCTGATTTAGTTTGTGCAGCTGTTATTTTCCCAGTGTTCATCGGGATGTTTTCGAAGAATTTCAGTTCTCGTTCTTCACTAATTTGTATTTTTTTAGGGCTACTAGTTGGGGGACTTCTGTTCCCTTCAAGTGACTTTGTGGGTACTTGGCACAATATTCCTCTTTACGAATTCATTCCTACAGGGCCTCTACCAAGTTTTGGATATGCTTTAATTTCCTCATCAACTCTAAGCATAATACTTGCTGTTATTGGCAAATTAAATAATTCTGCACCGTTCGATTTTAGTTCCTTAGAAAATAAAGTAGATCTGATAGAGTAGTTTCTAAAGAAGTAAGATTTTTTTATTCTAATTACAATTATTACCAAAAAGGCATCCAAATGAAATCATCCCCTAGAGCACTAACTATTGCTGGTTCAGATTCAGGTGGTGGTGCTGGTATCCAAGCAGATCTCAAAACTTTCGCCGCACATGGTGTGTACGGAACCTCTGCTATCACTGCAATTACTGCTCAAAATACTTCAACAGTTTCTGAGATACTAGAAATTCCTGATTCACTTGTGGGAGCCCAAATAGATGCAGTTATGTCTGATATAGGTGCCGACGTCATAAAGACTGGAATGTTAGCAAATTCTAAGATTGTGGAAATGGTTAGCCACAAACTCACAGAGTTCAATAACCCCATCACGGTGGTGGATCCAGTCATGGTAGCCAAAAGCGGGGACAGGCTTTTGAATGATGATGCAATCCATGCTGTTCGAAAGATTTTAATACCAAATTCGACTTTGATCACACCAAACATTCCAGAGGCTGAAACATTAGTCCAAATGAGTATTTCAACACTAGATGATATGCATAAAGCCGTAATAGAACTATATAAATTAGGCGCCAAATCTGTTTTGCTCAAGGGTGGTCATCTTGCCGGAGCTCCTACAGACATTTTTTATGATGGTGAACAAATGCGTGCAGCAACCACACAAAGAATTGATACCAACCGCACCCATGGAACAGGTTGCACTTATTCCGCAGCCATCGCAGCCAATCTGGCAAAAGGGTTATCCATTAGAGAATCCATATCCGCCGCCAGAAGATATATCACTGACTCTATCAAATTCGCCGATACATCAATCGGGCTTGGCAATGGGCCGGTAAATCATTTCCATCATATCAATAATTTTATTGAGAAAGGCTGCTAGAGTTTCCTTACTTATTATGAGCCAAGATAAAACAGAACCATCTGACAATTTTGACGTAAACCATGGGCGCTTTCGACTAGCTACCACAATAATTTCAGGACATACTTTCAAACATTTATATCTTTCAGGTTTAAGATCAGCAATCCTTCCTGTGATGGCCACTAGTCTAGGATTAAGTAATACTACTATAGGCGCTCTTAACACTGTCAACCAAGCTACAAATGGAGTTACTACTGTAGGTGCAGGATACTTAGGCGATAGGTATACCAACCGTTCTGGTCTTATCTTGTTTTTATCGATTGCCATCATGGGTATAGCACTTTTCATCGTTGGTACCACACCAAATAAACCCGAAAACATGAACTCCTTAAGATATTTGATTTTGTTTTTTGGGATGTTTCTTAGCGGACTTGGCCCATCATTGTTTCATCCATTAGCACTCGGAGCCTTGACACTGAAATTCCCCAAACAACGAGGATTCTTAGTTTCGTTACATGGATCCGGCGGAAGCACTGGAGAAGTGCTCGGACCAATCATAGCAGGAGGATTACTAACTGGGGCAATTTTTATCACGCTATCCTGGAATGATATTCTAAAATGGAGTATAGTCCCCGCGGTAGTTGTAGGATTCATCATTTGGCTTGTTGTTCGAGACTTGACGAACACTAAAGGAAATGTTGAATCATTTTCTGAATACATTACGAATCTTTCATCAATTTTAAAAAATAAGCCACTAATGATTTTAGGTCTTGCAACAGTACTAAGAGCGATGGGCCAAACTTCACTAATAGCATTTCTTCCAATTTATTTACTAAGGGACTTAGAATTTTCATTTTCCCTTCAAACAAGTTTCTTTGTATGGGCTCCAGCCTCTCAATTAGCTGTTCCATTACTTATGGCTTCTTCCCAAGCAATGGGAATTGCATCACAACCCATAATGGGATTCATGAGCGACAAATTAAGCCATAAATTTGTACTTGTTCCAGGGATGTTAATTTTGGGAATAGCTAGTTTAGGTATAGCCTTTGTAGAAAGTAACGCGTGGTTAATTTCATTAATTTTGATTGTTGGAATATTCGCCTATTCTCTTCATGCAATTTTCATTGCATATGCAATCAACAATACAGAAACCAAAATGCGCTCTACAATCATTGCTCTAGTATATGGTGTCTCATTCATGGGCGCTTTTGCCCCTATTTTAGCTGGCGCTATTGGAGATTTTTGGGGAACTCAACATACTTTTATATTTGCTGGATCCGTAACCATCCTTGGGGGAATAGTAACATTCTTCTATAAGCCCAAATGAGCTATATAATCTGTAGACAAGAAATTTGCTCATATTTTGTATATAGTTATAATTGTAAAAAAAGTTGGTTTGAATATGACTCATCCAGAAAAAAAAATAGTTTTTCGTCATGTTACTCGACAAGACGTTGAAAGAGTTGGAAATTGGCTGCGTGATGAAGACGTAGCTGATAGTTGGTTCGGCAGATATTCCTATGGGGATCCAGCTCATTTGGGTTATCACCCTGAACAAGCTGCCACAGCAAATGAAGTAGATTTTCACCGCATATTTGATGATCCTGAACATATAATTTTCTCTATTGACACGGAAGCGGGCGAACACATCGGTGAGGCACATATTGCTATAGAAGAGTCTATAGGTGGGGGACAAATATCAATTCTTATTGGAGCTAAAGAAAAATGGCATGAAGGATATGGAACCGCAGCATCAAAAGAACTAATACGCCAAGCGTTCGAGGTGCATCATCTTTACCATATCTGGGCAGACGTCCCCACATATAACGAAGCTGCTCATACCATGTTTTTACATTTGGGATTCACTCATGAAGGAACTCTAAGACAAAGTAGACCACACCATGGGGCTAGATTTGATTCTATAATTTTGGGTATGCTAGTCGAAGAATATTCGTAAACCCCATACCCTAATTTTTTTGACTGTCAGATTT
>CAZWTJ010000055.1:0-10213 GCA_964637555.1 uncultured Dehalococcoidia bacterium
TAATATTCCTTGAAGCCCACCACATAGAATTTGAAGATCTTAATCTTTGAAAATATTTAGAATATAATTTCTCCGGGGCTAGTGTAATGCTTTTGACAGACGACATTTCATCCGCTTGGCGAGCAAGTTTCCTGAACAAATCAGGCAAATTGCCATGCTCCCACTTTTTCTCCATATAAGACTTTGCTAATCCCAAATCATGTCCCATCAACAAATCCCAAAAAAATGACCAATCCCTAATCTTAATAGGGTCAATAACTCCATTATTGGATTGACCAAGAAAGTGTGTACTCCCATCAGGAGTATGTATCAACAAATTTGCATCCTGAAATCTAGAAATCAGTATCGAGGAAATTTGGCGTCCAATCCATTGAGTAATCTTACTCATTAGCTCTCCACAGAAAGTTAAAATGTTGTTTTGCCATTATTTACAAATCCATCAAGTTGTAAATTTGAAGAGACCCATTTTTTTATCACTTCCTTTATACGAAATTGCACTTCTTCAACAAATGTTTTAGGAGCTTCATTTTCGCTTGAAACAATACCTAAATCTTCCAGGATCACTTCTCCAATTATTCCATGCCCACCTTTAATTTTATCCAAACATCTTGAAACAATGTGGTTGGGTACCATAGAAAAAAACCTCTCCTCTTTGGAAGACGCATACTCAGTTAACACTTTTCCCAGCTTTTCTTTATCTTGTAAAACAATATGAATATGAGCAATGATTCTTTCTAACAATTTCAAAACAGAACCATTCATTTTAGGAATCCAACTTTGAGTTTTTGCCTCAATTGAAGAAACACTAGGTATGTGATTAGCTGGCATCTCAAATGATTTTATGGCATGAATAACCTCTTTAAGTAAAAATGGATCAGATTCAAGTTGAAGTGCCGTTAGAGTGCGAAATTGAACAGTGTGTAATGCTTCTCGACCCTTCACCTTACCTATGATTTTTGCAGTGTTGCTAGTATGAGGGAAAAAAGCTCTTTGTAACTCGTACCAATAATCCGTAATACACTCCTGAATTAGCCCATATGTAGTCAGTGCAATGGGATGTAATCCAGAATTGTGTTTAGTTTGATAATCAGTACTTTCTCGAGCCTCACCTATTTCAAAATCAAGCTCCACCTGATTAATACCAAAATCGACTAACACATTCTTAAAAGGGTCTGCATGGCCATTCTCGTCAGGCTCCCAAAATCCTACTACATAATCATTCAGCCACTGGGCTCCATGCAATGATGCTCCGAGCTTAAAAGTTTTGGCGTATTGTTCAGTTAATGACTCAGTAATCAGGGACAATCTGAAAGAATCAATTATCTCATCAGCTGACATCCCACTTTGCTTCACTATCTCTTCAGGAGTAAAGTGTTCAAACATCCCACTTAAATCCTTCGAATCAATAGTTTTTAACTTTGGAAGTTGATCATTTACATAACTTTGCAAGGGATCTAATTTGTACATATTAATTCGTTTTCCTACCACAATAAAATTATTTCTTATATTGTATATATACAACATAAGTTAATAATGTGTCAAGTATATCAAACATTTTAATATACTGTTTTTGATCAAATTTCTTCGTTCGCTTCAATGCTAAAAACTTTTTTTTGATAGCCTAAAATTATACAAAGAGCTATAAACGCAGAAAGAAATGCGCATGATATCGACACTATAATCACAAGATCGTAACCGCCAAATCCCCATATCAAAGAGCCTAAATATGGTGCAATTGAAAATCCGAACAAGAAAGGTAATGCAATTAAACCAGAAATAGCACCGATAAAATTCACCCCAAAAAACTGCGCCGTCATTAATGGTCTTGCTATACTAATCATTCCCCAAAACACCCCTTGCGTAGTAGCGAACACTAAAATTAATGAAATATTTACATCGGCAATCAATAAAAAAATCGATGCTACAAAAAGACCTGAAAATGAAATTAATGTAACAACCGCAATGTCAAATTTCGACCCAAACTTTAACAATGCTAATCTTCCAATTATTTGAGAAGGCCCAATAAGTGATGCAGTTACAATGGCAAAAGAATATCCAGATCCTCTATCCATCAAGATAGGAATTAAATGATTTGCCAGGATCCCGTGGTTAATAGCAATTAGGAAAAAAGCTATCCCTATAAGCCAAAAAATGGGCTTATTAAAAACTTCCCAAGAACTTAGTTTTTCACTCTGAGAACTTACAACCGATTCGATTCCTCCTGCCGGATGTTCAAAAATCAAAGCTCCAAGAAACAATGTTGGAGCAGCTAAAACCGCAACCCCAATAGAAAAAATTGTAATAGCAATCTGCCATGAAAAAATATTTGTTAGAATCGCTCCAAACACGAATGCAACCGAAGGTGCTAACCCTGCAACAATCGAAACATGGGTCACCACTCTTCTAGACTCCGTTGGATTAAGTTTTAAAACATGGGAAAAACATGCTTCATACAAACAAGCACTTTGTGCGAATCCAATTATTATCCACGATATAATAAAGGTGAGATAATCTCCTTCTAAGGTGATGAAAAACAATGCAATTGCACCAACAAATGCACCTGTAGGCATCACCCACTTCCCAAAGCCAGAATCAATTAATTTTCCGACTAGAGGAGCAGAGATTGCTGATACAAATATTGCCAATGAGAAACCTAAAGTCAATTCGGCCTTAGACCATGCAAGATTCTTTTCCCAAGTCACCAAAAATGCCGCAAAGACATAAAACAAACCTGCCCAAGAAAAAATTTGCCCGAACGCCAATAATCCAATACCCAGATTGTTTTTCTGATTGGATTTCAAACGATTCAACTTTAGCAATAGATATAGACTATTCATTAATGTAAGATGTCACAGCAAAAAATATTTGTAAATCATGTCTAATCTATTTTCACTTTAATTGGTTGAGGTTCTTTTGATTAACGAATATGATCATTCCAATGTTCCCGGTGTAATAATAAACTACTCACCTGCAATTTCAGGAAGTTATCTCGGAAGTCCTAGTGTTTTGACATTACCTAATGGTGAATATTTGGTTTCACATGATTATTTCGGTCCCGGCACTAATTACAATACGATGGAAATCTTTCATTCCGTAGACCGAGGCAAAACTTGGACAAATATCTCAACTATTGTTGGACAGTGGTGGTCCAGTCTTTTCAATCACAATGGAGAGATTTACGTTCTAGGAACATCTCGTGAATATGGATATCCCGTCATTCGCAAATCCACAGATTCTGGTTTTACGTGGACTGATCCAATAGATGAAAACAATGGAAAATTGTCTTCATCAGACAGATATCATTGTGCTCCCGTACCAGTAGTCTTACATAATGGGTATCTTTGGCGAGCATTCGAACTCGCCGAAGGCCCTAGAGAAAACTGGCCTGCTCAAGTTTTATCAGCAAATGCATCCTCAGATTTGCTACAAGCAAAAAATTGGACCTTCAGTGAACCGTTTGCTCACTTTTGGTCCAAATCACAATGGATTGAAGGAAATATAGTAATTACTCCAGAAAATACTTTGGTCAATATACTTAGGTCAAATTTAAGAAATCTTCCAAAAGATCGAATTGATTATGGAGAAGACAAAGCAGCAGTTTTACACATTTCTCAAAACGGAGAAACATTAAATCACAATCAAAACACGGATATAATTGATTTCCCTGGAGGTGGAGTGAAATTCACTATCAAATTCGACCAAGCCTCAAAACGATATTGGAGTTTAGCTACAAAACAAACAAACCCCATAGCGTTCAGAAATAATTTGGTTTTGATTTCATCAACTAACCTTAGAAAATGGGAAATTGAATCTACTATCCTTTACCATCCTGAACCAAAAACACATGCATTCCAATATATAGACTGGCAAATCGATGGAACCGATATGGTTTTCGTGTCTAGAACCGCTTATGATGATGGTGTTGGGGGCGCACATAATGCACATGACTCAAATTACATTACTTTCCACAGAATTGAAAACTTTAGAGAGAATGGACAAAGAAAATGCTCGTAAATTGAAATGAGTTATTTTGATTCAGCTACAGGTGTTTCTTTTGATGGATCAAATCCCTTCATGCCAGTACCCCCGGGACTTGCCCAGCCATCGAGTCCAGCCGTAGGTCGATAATTTGGATCAAAACCATCTAATGCATCAACAACGTAATATGTTACATAGATTACTGCAGCAAGGATTAGAATTATCCAAATAATCTTTTTTACAGTTAGTTGCCTTAAAAGTTGATTAACCATTCCTATTCCTCGAATGAAAATTTGATAATACGGAAAAGATACTATTTGGTGAAAGGTTTTTCAATATTCGTATTCATTATGCATTCCAAGAAAGTTATTACTTGAACCATTCGGCTTTATTGAATGGAATTCGTTTACCATTCAATAAAACTCCTATCAAAGTTGATCTAACAAGATACTTATATGTAATTAAACCTATAATTGCCGATACTATAATCGCAACAAAGAACTTTATCTCAATCCAAACAGGGATTTTGAACATCGAAAATGTCAAAAACGATACAACTGGCAAGTGAATTAAATAAATCCAATATGACCCATCTGAAACAAACCTTAGTTTAGAACTGTACGCACTGAATCTGCTTTCTGCTAGACCGATAAATGCATACGAAAACAAAATCGCACAAATTGTTTTCAAAAGGACTGAAAGGTGCAAAAAGGCTTCAGAGATTAATCCCCAATATTCTTTTCCTGAAATTGTTTCATCAAGAGCATAGATATCAAGTATCTGATTATTAAACTGTAAGAACATTAACATGACAAAACCAGTGAGCCCTACAAAAAAATAGTATTGAAAACGAGACTTAAGAAATTCGAACAACGAACTATTACCGTACAGACTGAACCCAAGAGCGAAATAAAGTCCCGTTGCCATAGGATTTGCTATCAATTCTCCTTGCATTGGTATATTAATTAAAAAAAGAAGAGCTATTAATGAAACAGGAACTTTCGATCGAAATAAAACAACGGATAAAATAAGTCTGCATTTATGTAAGATGTTACCAACAAAACTTAGCCCCATCCTATTTAAAATATTTCTTAGTCTAAGAAATTGTACATAAATGAATCTCAAGATAGCCACAAAGGTGACAATAATTATCAGGTGCCATAAAAACCACAAATGATGAGGCTGTCCTTCATTTGAATAGAAAAATAATATTTCGCCACTTTTCCCGTATGCAAATATCCATGGGATTGTTAAAGACATTACTGGAATAAAAATTATCGCGACTAAAAAAATTCGTAGAAATCTATTTTGATACCATGACTTCCAGGTATTTTGACTAACAATCAGATTTGCAAAAAATCCTGCCAAAACAAAAAACAGTGGCATACGCCAAATATGAATGAACTCAAAAATCACCTTTATTACGTGAGAACTACTATTGTCTGAGGGCCATAAATCTCCAATATTCATGTACGGCAGAGCAGCATGCAAGACAATCCCTAAAAGCATTGCAAATCCTCTTAGAGCATCCAACCCATGAAACCTAGGATTGAGACTTTGGGTTTCTTTAATAGCCAATTTCTGAAAATTAAATTTTTGACCACATTTGATACAAAAAATACTTATTTCTGCGTTTTCAAAACCGCAGTGAGTACACTTTTTCATATCAGAAAACCCAAAAAACAACGGAGGAATTAAAATAATTCCTCCGCTGAATACCTTAAATGTAAATTGAGGGAAAAAGATTTACCAAGGCATCTTCCTACCCATTTCCTTACGGATTTTATTTACTACTTCTTCATCGGGACAACCCATAATTCTTGTTCCAATATTAAAAATAGTATGCCTCGCACGTTCTTCAAAAGTAAGGTTAGGATCTCCCCAACTACATAAAAATTTCAGTCCAGCTTTATCACAGGCATCCTTAACAATACCCATTGCTCTTTGCATGACTGGGGGATATGGAGGATCATGCATATCCGGATCACCATGCGACATACCCATATCACCTGGTCCCCATTCTGCAAATGCTAAACCTGGAACGGCAGCGATATTATCCGCATCTGGCAAGCAGAATCTATCCTCTATTTTCAATCCTAACAATAATTCACCGTCGGGATTTAATGGCCAAGGATCTGCTTTATGTACATACTCTTTTGCATCAAGGCCCCAAATAGCAGCTGGTCCTCTTTGCCCACCTCCGCCACGCATCCCCTCAGGCAACCCTTGGTCTCGACCAATTTTCTGAAAGACATATCTAGTAGCAGCCACAAAATTCGCAACAGCATCGGCTCTTCTTGCATGAGTATGCAAGATGCCATGAACTCCTGCCGTAAGAACATGTCGAATTTGCCAGGAATTATATATTACTTCTTCAGGAGTCTTACAGTTAGATGGAAGTGTAGAAATCACGGTGGGAGTTAAATGACCACTAGGAGTTGGCCCACCATCTTTTAATCCCTTCATGAATGCAGTTAGCCCAACCGTATCGAATGGATGATGTTCAAAATCAACTTGAATCAAATCAGCCCATGTTTGGGACATTTCTTTACCTGCCTCATAAGACAATTCAGTAGCACCTGTCGAAAAAATCACCTGATCTTCTTGTATTAGTTCAATACATTTATTAATTCTTACCATTCTTACCTCCTAAATTTCTTTAGTAATATCGACATTTTAAACGAATTGATTTTTTACGCAAATTATCAAATTAAAATTAGACATATTTTTATGTAACTTCAAATACTTTTTATCTTCAACTTTGGAATGAATCATTCAAAAAAACTTTGGATTCATCCGTATTAATCGAGATCATCTGACCATCTTTTATTCTAGTTGTAGCTTGTTTTGTCTGAAATATCGCCGGAATAGAATATTCACGTGCTATTATCGCAGGGTGTTGAAAAATATCTCCCTCATCTAAAACAATCCCTGACAATAATGGAAGATAAGGAGTCCAGTCAGGACCTAAATTTTTGGAAACCAATACATCGCCTTTTATAATCCTGTTGGGCGTATCATTTTCTGTGATTACACGAGCATAACCTGAAGATAGACCAGGTGACGCAACCTCACCAGTTAAATAATCATCATTAGTTTCGTTTGGATCCCTAGAATTTAATGATTCAGCTTCTTCTTTAGGTTTACCAAGAAAATCAGGAGGGATAATACGGCTTAAACGTATAAATTCTTCTTTACGATCTTTTAACATACTATGTAATTCTGATTTGGTTTTCTTACCTTCGCAAATAGGTCCAAGTTCTTTAATAGAAAAATGAATTATGTCGTCAGGGTGAGTCAGGAAATCTTTTTCTACAAGTACTCTACCAAGCTCAAATATCGCATCCCTCATTTGCCCAACCGTATTCTGTTCAATTAAATGATTGTGTCCTTCCATATATTTGATTTCATCTTGTGCCCATTTCAAACATTTTTCAAACCTGGAAAGTTTTTCAACATCGCCTGCTAAAGATCTACGAATTCTTCTAGTCTCGGAATATCTTTGATTTCTCTCATATATTGACTTACTAAAAGCTTTTTTAAGATCTTCTTGAGAATACAATCGAATCAATTGAAGGGGAATCCCTTTTTTCATATTCCAAGTAGGACTAATCAGGGTAATCGCTGAACCAAAGCCAAACCCCCATCGATAACCATAGGTCTTTAATAATGCATGAAAAAGTTTATTAAATTGCTTAAAATCCTTTAGGTTTTGATATTTTGGGTCGTCTATTATCGAATAATCCTTCTCTCTAAAGGCTTGACTCAACACTTGATTCCCCTGAACTATTAGAGCAAGATCCCTCATTTTTCTCACGAGTTTTGTAGTGGGAGTAGGCACAGCTTGCAAAAATATCTTTGCCTTATCCACTGATATACCAGTAATACTGTGAAATTCTTTAGGCCAATCAAAATCATCTGGCCGAACATTGCTACACCAATGAAGATGCCCCATAGCAATTCCTGCTTCAGTAATACATTTTTTTAGATAATTCAACCTCTGCAGTGGCAATTTCCCCTGTTTCCTAGCACGCTTCAATCTTGCATGGATTTTTCTGAGCATAGGAAGAGTTTCTTGTTCATACATTGATGTTCCGCGATCTCGATATAATTTACATTTCAACGAATGGGTCTTCCTAATTTCGGAAGCTTCCGATTCACTTTCTACAGAATGGCGAATATAAGCGAAATTCCGAACAAATTTTATCTCATGATTTTTGGTGCGTTCAGTAGCAGTTTTTTTGTAGCAAATCTTTGCTCCCTCTGCATATGATCTTGCGAGGTCAATTTGCAATTTATATGCTGGAGCACCTCCTAAAATTCCCTTCCTAAGCTCCCAAGTAAAGTTCGGATCTAAGCTATTATCCCATTCTTCGAGAACAGGAAAACTTGAAGTAATAGGGCGTGATTGCAAGATTTTTATTTCACCCCCTTCAAGCGCGAACTCAATGTCTTGTGGGGTTGCAAATACTTCCTCAAGTACCAAAGCTATTTGAGTCAACTGATTTAATTCATTCGAAGACAAAGTAGATTGCATTACTCTGTCTCTAGAAACGGGGATCTTCTCAACACCGGACAATGAATTTAGTACAATTTGTTGAGTCTTTGGCCTGATCAACGATGTGATGCTTGCTTGATCTTCATAATCAATTTCAAAATGATCTGATCCAGCCTCACCAGTCACAACTCCTTCACCAACCCCGTATGCAGCACTTATTATAAGGCGTCTATCTCCATTTATTGGATTTCTTGTGAACATTACTCCCGAAACATCAGGATTCAATTGCTTTTGAATCAGTACTGCCATATCGTACGGCGCATTAAGTAGATTGTGCTGAATTCGATATGAAATCACACTAGATGAAAATGTGGATGCCCAAACACGCAAAATGGCACTAAAAATATTTTTCATTCCGACAACATTCAATTCGGTTCGATATTGACCGGCAAAACTTACTCCAACCATATCTTCAGATACAGAGGAAGATCTTACAGAAACAGATCCCCCACCAATCCTAGAATATTCCGATTCGATTTCCGACAAAATTCTTTGGTCAATTTTCAAGGATGAAATCTTCGTGTAAGCAAATTCAGAAATCTCATCGACGAGATTTAAATCATCAGATTGGAGATTTTGAATTCTCTGTGGAAATAATTTAGCTTGATCTCCCAGAGCATCTACAAACACCGAGCAAGGAATTATAAAACCATCAGGAGTTTCAAGTTTTTGATCGATTATTTTAGCAATACTCGATGCTTTAGATCCAAGCTCTTTGGTGTCAAATGATTCCAAACGATTTAAGGGAATGATATTATTCATGCTCACGAAATTCCCAGAATATTTCCAGCATTGGTCATTAAAAATGTACCGGCTGAATCCATGCTTTAAAGCCGTTAGAGTCTGATATTGTCGCCCTTACGTAACCTTTTTCCCCTTGGAAAAGATATTTGGGATTATTTCCGAAACACTTACCTAAAACCTTTCCACCGGCCCCCACAAATATGGTTTGATATTCAACAAAAGGCATCTTCTCAATTTCAATTTCAATTCCGTTTTGATCCACTTCAATTCCATTTAATATAACCCCTGTTGAAGAATAAAAATCGCCACTTTTTAATGAATTGATTATTTCATCAGACGTTAGATTTCTAGCTTTAACATTCAGCCAACCTCTGCCAGGATTTGAGTGATTAGGAGTAAAATCATAATAATTATGTGTGTCATCAGTTGCTGCAGCAAAAATCTTTTGGCCGCTAGTCAAAACTTCATCCCAAATTTGCTCAGCAGAAAGTTTCTCTCCAGTACCAAAGGTGTTGGTCCTTGGGTGTCCATTGAAAACCTCCAACATATTCGCCCCTGTTGACGAAATAATAATTTCGGGAGTCAATGCCCATTTAAAATTCGGATGATTAATAGAAACTAACCCACCTGCATCCAAAATCCGATCAATGTTGGTTTGAAGGCTTTCTAGTACCGTGTCACAATTAGCGGGTTCAACTAACCGATTAATTCCTATCCCATTGATATGAACAGGAATAGAATCAACCCCAACTGAACTCGTAACTTCTTCACCTGGAATCAAAATCAAATCAAGGTTTTCTGATGCTTGATAGTCGAATAGGGTCAGGTGATTATGATCACTCACTACCAAGAAATCATACCCATGATTTTGATACCAATCTACTGCTACTCCTGGATCAGCATCTCCATCAGACATAGTAGTGTGGCAATGAA
>CAZWTJ010000056.1:0-9049 GCA_964637555.1 uncultured Dehalococcoidia bacterium
CCACCAGCTGAAAATGCCTTTTCTCCCGATCCTGTTAGAACCAAGACTGAAATACTTTCATCTGATTCTACTGAATATACTGCGTCATTAAGTTCGCTGTACAATTTTCTACTAAGAGCATTTAATCGGTCTGGCCTATTTAATGTTATTACGCCGACGGGACCAATTTTTTCATAAATTATTGTCTCGTAATTCAATTTGATCCTCCAAAGTTATTTGCCGCCACATTATACATTATTCCGAAGTATTCATTTGTGCGAAGTGATGGTTCCATGAAATACATTTTATATATTTTATGTGATGTGTTAGGTTATCTTTTAAACCATCAGAAAATTCAATCTTTGGAGATTATTATGACTATGTCAGATTCTTTCCCAATTATTCGAAAAAGTGATTTGTCTCAGGTTTCTGTACCCCCAAATTTAGATTATGAAAATGCTGACAAAGATTTCAATTGGGACCAAATGTATGATGAATTAGATTGGCTTCCAGGGGGATGCCTGAATAATTCATATGAAGCAATTGATAGGCACGCTAATGGACGACTGCGTGATAAATTAGCGATGATATGGGTTGGTAAGGATGGAGAGGAAGAAAGGTACACATTTGGACAAATGAAAAATGAGTCCAACAAGTTTGCCAATGTTTTAAAAAGTCTTGGTGTTGGTAGAGGAGATAGGGTATTTATCTTCATGGATAGAATTCCAGAGCTATATTTTGCGTTTTTTGGGATTCTAAAAGTTGGAGCTATCGCAGGGCCATTATTCTCGGCATTTGGTCCTGAGCCTGTTAGAGATCGAATGCAAGACAGCTCTGCGAAAGTGCTGATTACTCAACCGTCTCTAAGGGACCGGATATCTGGCATTATTCCAGAGCTTTTTGAATTACAGCATATCGTTGTGGTAAACAAAAATAATCGGGAGCCTGATTCTATCGATATTGCTGACATGTCGTATGAGGATGAGATGTCTCATGCTTCTGCTAATTTTGATATTGATCTAACTAGTCAATACGATTATGCAATTATGCATTACACTTCTGGAACAACAGGGAAGCCAAAAGGTGCTGTTCATCGACATCAAGCAGTTGTTCAGCAATATGCTACAGGCAAATGGGCTTTAGATTTGCAATCCGAAGATATTTATTGGTGTACTGCTGATCCTGGATGGGTCACAGGAACATCTTATGGAATGATGGCTCCTTGGACCAATGGGGTTACACAACTGATCTATGAAGGTGGATTTCGTGCAAGCAAATGGTATGAGTTAATTCAAAAATATAATGTCACAGTTTGGTATACAGCCCCTACCGCTATCAGGATGTTGATGAAAGCGGGTGATGAATTGCCAAACCAATATGATTTATCGTCTTTAAGGTTTTTAGCTAGTGTGGGTGAACCTTTAAATCCTGAAGCTGTAGTTTGGGGAAACAACGTTTTCAAGTTACCTTTTCACGATAATTGGTGGCAGACTGAAACGGGGGCAATAATGTGTGCAAATTATGCTTCAACAGATATAAAACCCGGTTCTATGGGAAAACCCTTGCCCGGAATTGAATTAGGGATTGTAGATGATGATTATAATCTGGTTCCAGATGGTGAAGTTGGTAATTTGGTTGTTAAAGCGGGATGGCCCTCAATGTTTCATGCTTACTGGAACAACGCGGAAATGTATAATTCTAAATTCAGAAGAGGTTGGTATACGACTGGTGACCGAGCTCAAGTAGATAAAGATGGATATTTTTGGTTCGTTGGTAGAGCTGACGACGTGATTAATACTGCAGGTCATTTGGTTGGGCCCTTTGAAGTAGAAAGTGCTTTAATTGAGCATCCTGCGGTTGCTGAAGCAGGCGTAATTGGAAAGCCTGATCCAATAGCAATGGAGATTGTGAAAGCATTTATTTCTCTTGCTGATGGTATTGAAGATACACCGAAACTTAGAAATGAAATAATACGATTTGCTCGAGAAAAACTTTCTGCTGGAGTTGCTCCAAGGGAGTTAGAAGTTATACCTTCATTGCCTAAAACTAGGAGCGGAAAAATTATGAGACGTCTCTTAAAAGCTAGAGAGCTTGGTCTCCCAGAAGGTGATACAAGTACGCTGGAAGACGATTGATATTTGAATCGTGAATCTGGAGGAAGTAATGAAATCCGATAGACAATTAGTTGCACATCTGATGAGGAGGGCTGGTTTTGGTTCTACTCCAGAGGAATTGGATGAATTGACTCATTCAAAGACGTACGAGGAGATTGTAGATGATTTGGTTAATCCAGAGAGATTTGATCAAATTGATTCTTCATTTGTTGAAAGATATTATGGAGGAGAACCTGTTGCCGTTCACGTTGGGAAATGGTTGTTCCGGATGACAAATACTTTAAGGCCTCTTGAAGAGAAAATGTCATTATTTTTGCATCAAATATTCCCAGTAGCTTGGGGGAAAAGCGAACACGGCCCGTCAATTTATCGTGAAATAGAAATGTTTCGTGAAGTTGGATTGACCAGTTTCAAGACGATTTTATTACACCTTTCAAAAGACCCGGCGATGATTTTTTGGTTGGACAATAACGAAAATCATAAGAATGAAATTAATGAAAATTATGGCAGAGAACTTTTAGAATTGTTTTCTATGGGTGTCGGGAATTATTCTGAGTCGGATATAAAAAATGCGTCTCGTGCTTTTACTGGTTGGACTTTTGATCAACCATTGTCTCTTTATCCTTATGGGCATCACGAAGCAGAGTTTAAATTTATAGCAGAAGATCACGATTTTGGCACCAAAGAGTTTTTGGGACAAAGTGGAAATTTTGATGGGGAAGATATTATAGATATTATCGTGTCTCAAAATGCAACAGCGAGATTTGTGTCAAGGCATTTGTATAACTTTTTTGTAGAAGATGAAGTTCAAGTTCCATCATGGGAAACTGTTCCTCCAAAAGATGAAGATGCCATTCGGTTTTTGATAGGCGCGTTTGAAGCATCTAATGGAAATATGAGATTCATTTTAAAAGAGTTGTTTAACTCTGATTTTTTCAAGAATTCAATCGGGTTTTCTAAAGTTAAAAGCCCTACTGAGCTAATAGTGGGTGTTCTAAGGCAGACTGGAGAGTATTCTGATCCTACTCATGGGATCCACCAATTTGCAGTGACTACTCTTAATGGATCTCCTTATGAAGGGCCAATGGCTATCATGGGCCAGCGATTAATGAATCCTCCAACTGTCGAAGGTTGGCACACGGGTTTTGAATGGATTGATTCGGGGACTTTAAGTGAGAGAATTGGCTTTGTGGAGAAGCAATTTTCTGATCCAGATAAGCCAGGTGTGGCTGATATCATAGATCGCTTGGGTAGTCTGGATGATGAACCTAAACTAATTGTTGATCGATGCTTAGATGTATTGGGTTCAATAATTGTAAGGGATGAAACTTATGATTCTTTGATACGTTATGCTGAGAATTTGAAAGGAATAGGGGATGATGCCGGAGTACATCATTTGGTACAAATGGTGACTTCAACAGTTGATTATCAGTTCGAATAAATGTTTGGAGGTAACAATGATGAATACGTCAGACAAAACGTTGGTTGTAGTTCAATTAACTGGCGGAAATGATTTTATGAACACAATTGTTCCGTATACTAATCAACATTATTTCGACGCAAGAAAAAAAATTGTTATGGACCAGAGTGAAGTCATTCCAATAAATGATTCATTAGCAATCAACAAAAATGCTTCATCTTTCAAGGACATTTTTGATGCGGGTAATATGGCAATTATTCAAGGTATTGGCTATCCAAATTCGAATAGATCTCATTTTCGTGGAATGGATATTTGGCATACATGCGAACCTGATAAAGTCGGAAACGATGGTTGGTTAGGTTTAGCCCTTAGAGAATTAGATCCATTGGCTGAAAATGTGCTCACCGGAGTAAATATTGGGCAGGGTTTACCAAGAGCTATGGCAGTATCTGGTGTGCCTGTCACATCTATTAGCGATTTGGAAACTTACGGAGTAATGAATTCTATTGAGAGACAAAAACTTAAAGAAAAATCTATCCAGGCTTTTAAAGATATATATGGGCAAGCCATAGGTTCAGGGAAAGTCTCTGAGTATATTGGTAAAACAGGTTTAGATGTTTTAAAAGGTGCTGATATGTTGAATGAGGTCGCTGCCAATTATCAGTCCAATGTGGAATATGCAGAAAATCAGATTTCAAACAACCTCAAAGATATTGCACGGATACATACATCTGATTTGGGAACCAGGATTTTCTATACAAGCCAAGGTGGATATGATACCCACGCGAATGAGCTCCCGACCCATCCGAAATTAATTAGAGAATTATCTAATGGGATCTCAGATTTTATGGATGATTTAGAGGAGCATAATTTATCAGAAGATGTACTGATTTTAGTATTTACTGAATTCGGTAGAAGAATGAAAGATAATGGAAGCGGAACTGATCATGGATCTGGTGGAGGAGCTTTCTTGTTTGGTAAAAATGTTAAAGGGGGATTGTATTCAGATTATCCATCGCTGAATCCAAGAGATTGGGAACATGGAGAAGATCTAAAACATACAATTGATTTTAGAAGCGTATATTCTACAGTTTTGGAGAAATGGATGGGTATTGAGTCTCGATCTATTGTTAAAGGAGACTTTGAACAGTTGTCTCCTTTTGTTGCTTAAAGGGGGGTTAAAATGTCTAGACCGCATGGTTTGTTAAGGGCAGGATATCCATACTTGATGACTCTTGGGATGAGGAGAGTAACCAATTTCCCCACTGATGTTGCATTCGGTTTGAATGGAGAGTTATATATTTTAATGCGAGCGGAAGGATTCACAGGAATTCGAGTGTGGTCTTTGGATGATTCTGAAGAACTCTCAGATGATTTAAAAACAATTGGTGGGTATGGAACTGGTGATGGGCAATTCGTATGGCCAGTCAATTTAATTACTAATAAAAACGGTGACTTGATTGTATCCGATGAATCTACCCACCGCATTACCAAATTCAATCAAAATGGTGACTATATAAGTAAATTTGGAGAATTTGGGGAAGTTGAAGGAAAATTTAATGCACCGTCAGGTATTTCGTTTGATAATGATGGGAATATATTAGTTGTCGATTCCAAAAACCACCGGATTCAGAGGTTTTCTGAGTCTGGTGAATATATTTCTTCTTTTGGATCATTTGGTTCAGATCCAGGTCAATTCTATTTGCCATGGGGGATTGATGTGGATGAGCATGGGGATATTTATGTTGTTGATTGGGGTAACAATCGTATCCAAATTTTTTCTGAGGATGGTAATTTAAAGAATCTTTTTGGAGAATTTGGAACTGGAGATGGACAATTTGATAGGCCTTCAGGAGTGGCAATAGATCTTCATGGAGATATATATGTCTCTGACTGGGGGAACAATAGGGTAGTAATGTTTAATTCTGAAGGACATTATTTGTGGAGTTTTACTGGAGATGCAACTCTTTCGAAGGTTGCAAGGACTTATATGCTGACAAATGCTTCACCTAACAGATTGCGTGAAGCCGGTAGGATTGAAAATGAGAGGTATCTCAGAAGACCCAGATCTGTTCGGATTGATGATCAATTTAGGTTGTTCATACCCGATTATGAGTCTTACAGGCTACAGGTTTATCAGAAAGATTTCATAGAATTGGATGAATCCCAGATTGTAGCACCTTTGAGAAATCCTACTTTGGATGTTACTTAATTACTGGTAACATGATGTGAGAAGGTGAAATTTTGTCGTGGAAGATTTTTTGAGTCGCTTTGACAAGTGTTTTTTCTGTTCCAATTTCTCCGCCCGTGTTACTGTTCCTGTCGAATCTTGGGAAATTGCTGCTAGAAATTTCCAATCTTATCTGGTGTCCTTTTAGGAACAAGTTACTTGTGGCCCCTAGATTTATTTCCAGTTGGTAGATTTGTCCTGGATTCAAAAATGAGGCATCCTGATCAGTATTTCTGAATCGTCCACGGATGATTCCGTCAGTTAGATTTCTTGCATATCCACAAGGCTCAACATCTAATAATTTTGCAGTGAAATCGGTGTCTTTTGCAGTAGAACATACAAACACATTCAACTTGATTGGTCCAGTGACCTCTATAGGTTTTTCTAATGGATCAGTTGAATATACTAATACATCCTCTCTTGTCTCAATTTCAGAGTGGTCAAATGCTCCTGGAGCCATGAAACTAGGATTGCAACATAATCCCCCGCCTATTGTTGGGACGGGATTTTTGGGGTCAAAAATAAAGGTGTCCTCTTTTTCGTCCGTAGGTAGGTCAAGAGTTAATTTTCCATCTCCTGTTGCAGAGTTTGAATTGCCTAGGCTGTGCAAATAGAGTTTTGTATGTATTGCTCTTTCAAGAGGCCAAGTATCCTCGTCTCTCCATTTATTTTCTCCCATCACAAAAATTTTTACAGGTTTCGAGCTCTCTGATTTATGTGGTGTAGGTCTCAACCAATGATTGAAGAAGTCTAGGATTGTTTCTTGTAAATTAATGTATCCTCCCGATGCTTTAGTGCCAAAGTTGAAATTGCCAGCAATTTCGCTAGGATTTGAAGAATGTACCCAGGGGCCCATGATTAATTTTGGATACGAGAGAGGAGAATTCTTTTTCATTCCAATGTAATTGGCTAAAGTCCCGTTTAGAAAAATGTCGTACCATCCTCCAATATTTAATGATGGCACAGAAATTTTATGATAATTTTCTTCAATAGAAATATTTTTCCAGAATTCATCGTACTCTGGATGAGCTAGCCAATCATAATAATATTCCGCTAGTCCTTCTTTTAGATCGGGAAGATTTTTCATGGGAAGATATTCAAACAATTCAGATAGATTGTCCTTTGCATGAATTAAGTTTTCTAACGTTTGAGCATTTAAGGTATCTTTGGAATTTCTTTTGATGTTCTCGAAGTTATCCAGTGTTAATGATCCAATTGCCCAAGACAAATTAAAACCTAATGAAAATGCTCCTCCTTGCCAAGTCCACCCATCATGATAATTAGATGCGGTAACACTAGGAGCGATTGCTGATAATGAGGGATGTCCAGAAATTGCAGCTAGCCACTGAGTAGCACCTACGTATGATCCCCCGTACATGCCGACTTTCCCATCTGACCAATCTTGATTTGAAATCCATTCGATAGAATCATATCCATCATCAATTTCATTGATTAGGGGATAGAATTCTCCATGGGAACAAAATCTACCTCTAACATCTTGAATCACAGTTGCAAAACCATTCTGGGCAGCAATTATTGGATCGATACTGGAACCAGACCTTGATGGAGGTGAACTTTTATTATAGGGGGTTCTTTGTAAGAGAACGGGTGTGGGGTTTTCAGATTTTGGAAGATATAGATCACAAAAAGTTTTGGTTCCATCCCTCATAGGTATCTCAAGATCAGATATGAATTTTATAGTAGAATTTTTTGGTGATTCCATAATGCTTCCTTCAAAAATAGTTAAAAAATATGAACAGGATTTTTAGACTTTATCATGAATTTATGCAATTTTCGAAAATCAGCTATACCGCTGTTGACCTTTTACACATTTTGCGGCATTCTAATAGTATGAGCCAGTTAATTTTTGTTCAAAATGTGAGTCGTAATTGACGTACGGGCCTAAAAAGGTTTTGGTCATAGGTTCTGGTCCAATAATCATTGGACAAGCTGCTGAGTTTGATTATGCTGGAACCCAGGCTTGTAAGTCGCTCCGTGATGAAGGAGTAACTACAATACTGGTTAATTCTAATCCTGCCACCATTATGACTGATGAAGGTATTGCTGACGTGGTTTATATTGAACCACTAACCGTTGATTCTCTAACAAAAATTATTCAAAAAGAGCTGCCTGATGGATTACTACCTACTCTTGGTGGTCAAACCGGATTAAATCTTGCTGTTGAATTGGCAGATGCAGGAGTGCTAGAAAAGTATAACGTTAGATTATTAGGGACCCCACTAGATTCAATAAAGAGTGCTGAGGACAGAAATCTTTTCAGGGAATTGTTGATTGATATTGGAGAACCTGTTCCTGCTAGTGCAATAGTGAATTCCCTAGATGAAGCTAAGGAAAAAGCTGAAGAATTGGGTTTTCCATTAGTTATTCGACCTGCTTATACCTTAGGAGGTACTGGCGGCGGTATTGCATACTCATATGATGAAATGGTATCAGTTGTTACTAGTGGATTAGCTGCTAGTCCTATTTCACAAGTACTACTAGATTCTTCGTTGATAGGATGGAAAGAACTAGAATATGAAGTAATGCGGGATAGTGCAGATAACTGCATCACAATTTGCAATATGGAAAATATTGATCCAATGGGTGTTCATACAGGTGATAGTATCGTCGTTGCACCATCTCAAACTCTTTCAGATAAAGAATATCAAATGCTTAGGTCTGCAAGTTTGAAAATTATTAGGGAACTGGGGATTGAAGGTGGATGTAATGTTCAATTTGCTCTACGGCCGAATAAATCGATTGCAAAGTATCTCCCAAATCAGGAAAGATTAGAAAGTGATTATTATGTGATTGAAGTCAATCCTAGAGTTAGTAGGAGTTCGGCATTAGCAAGTAAAGCGACAGGATATCCAATTGCAAGAGTCGCTGCAAAAATTGCTGTTGGTAAAACACTTGATGAAATACCAAATATGGTTACTCAAAAAACATTGGCTGCATTTGAGCCTTCTTTAGATTATTGTGTTGTAAAAATTCCACGGTGGCCATTCGATAAATTTCCTGGTGGAGAACGTACATTAGGAACAGAAATGAAAGCAACTGGGGAAGTGATGACAATTGCCAGGTCCTTTGAGGCTGCATTTCAGAAAGCTGTACGCTCATTAGAGATTGAGAACCGTTCAATACATTGGGAAAATCCAGAATGGTTTTCATCTGATGAAGGCAACAATTTAAAAATCCCTTTTCACCCTACTGATGAGAGATTATGGGTTTTAATGTCGGCACTGAGAAAGGGTATGGATTTTGAGAAAATTTGTGAACATACTTTTGTAGATCCATGGTTTATTC
>CAZWTJ010000057.1:0-7536 GCA_964637555.1 uncultured Dehalococcoidia bacterium
GTTGATGCGGCTAGTCACCGGAGTTCGGGGTCTAGCCTCGTTTTGCGCTTTAACAATCTATTGTGAACGAGATAAATATGCCCCAGTGGCGCAACTGGCAGCGCAGGCGATTTGTAATCGCCAGGTTAGCGGGTTCGAGTCCCCTCTGGGGCTTGGGGCTAGGTATAAAATTATCTATATATTTTATTTGGTGCTACTTATCTAATATGCTAAACTTCTTTGAGATGTATTTTGTATTATGGAGGGGTGGGAGAGTGGTTAAATCCACCAGACTGTAAATCTGGCGCTCTGAGGGCTACACTGGTTCGAATCCAGTCCCCTCCACCAAATAAGAGTAAAAATAATGTGTAAATTAATGAATTTAATCTCAGGCCCACATAGCTCAGCCGGCAGAGCACGTTCTTGGTAAGAACGAGGTCAGCAGTTCGAGTCTGCTTGTGGGCTCCAGTTTATGGAGGTAAATATGGCTAAGCAAAAATTTGAAAGAAACAAACCGCACGTAAATGTAGGCACCATTGGTCACGTCGACCATGGGAAAACTACCTTGACTGCAGCAATTACTAAAACTCTTGCTTCCGCAGGAATGGCTGATTTTCGAGCGTTCGAGACGATCGATAATGCCCCAGAGGAACGTGAAAGGGGTGTGACTATTGCCATTCAGCACGTAGAATATGAAACTGAAACCAGGCATTATGCTCACGTGGATTGTCCGGGTCACGCTGATTATATTAAAAATATGATCACAGGTGCTGCTCAGATGGATGGAGCAATTTTAGTTGTCAGTGCTGCAGATGGCCCTATGCCACAAACTCGTGAGCACATTCTTTTGGCTCGTCAAGTAGAAGTACCTGCTATAGTTGTGGCTTTGAACAAAGTTGATGTGGCAGATCCCGAGTTGCTAGAATTGGTAGAGCTTGAACTGCGTGAAATGTTGACAGAGTATGGCTTCCCTGGTGACGATGTGCCCATAATTCCTGTGAGTGCGCTTGCTGCACTTGAATCTGACGACTTAACTGCAGAATCTGAGTGGGGTAAGGGTATTTGGCAGTTGATGGAAGCTGTTGATAGTTACGTACCAGTACCAGATAGGCCTACAGACCTACCATTCATTATGCCTGTAGAGGATGTGTTTGGAATAAAGGGTAGAGGAACTGTTGTTACAGGCAGGATCGAAGGCGGAAAAGTTGAGATGGGAGATACAATAGATATTGTAGGAATCCGTGATACTCATCAGACTGTAGTTACGGGTGTTGAAATGTTTCATAAAACGTTGGATTCTGGTGAAGCAGGAGATGCTGTAGGAGTTTTGCTTAGAGGTATTGAGCGTGAGGATGTAGAGAGAGGTCAAGTTTTGGCCGCTCCTAGTAGTATTACTCCCCATACAGACTTTGTAGCACAAGTCTATATTTTAAGCCGTGCTGAAGGTGGTAGACATACACCATTCTTTAATGGGTATAAACCTCAATTCTACATTAGGACTACTGATGTTACAGGTGAGATGCATTTGCCAGAAGGTGTTGAAATGGCTATGCCAGGAGACAATGTTGAGATGCATATTAAGTTGATTACACCCGTAGCGTTAACAGAGCAGTTAAGATTTGCTGTTCGTGAAGGTGGACGTACTGTTGGATCCGGTGTAATCACTAAAATTAATGAATAGGAATTGAGATGGCTGGCAAAGGAAAAAATAGAACAGTGATTGATATGAGCTGCACCGAATGTCGTGAAAGAAATTATACGACAGAGAAAAGTCGCAGGAATGATCCTAACAGATTAGAGTTTAAGAAATTTTGTCCTAGATGTCGCGCTCATAGACTATACAGAGAAGTAAGATAAGTTTATGGTCCGTCAGAGTTCAAGATCTAATCAACGATCCTCGAGTGGTCCAAGTTTTCGGTTTTTTACTGATATAGTTGGAGAGCTGAGGAGAGTCACTTGGCCTAGTCGAGAAGAGACTATGCGTCTATCGATAATGGTGATAGCCGTCGCTGCAGTTATTGGAGCATTTTTGGGCGTTATTGATATTGGTTTTGGAAGACTTTTTTCGGTTATTCTTGGATAGAAAAATTATGCTTGATCTAAATAACAATTCAGACGATCAGTGGTACATTGTACATACTTATTCAGGTCAAGAAGAACGTGTGAAACGAAATCTTGATATGCGAATTTCAACTATGGATATTTCTGATCGGATTTTAGAAGTTTTGGTCCCAACTCAAGATGAAGTTGAGATTAAGGATGGTCAACGTAAACGGATTGCTAGGACGGTATTCCCAGGATATGTTTTGGTCAAAATGATGATGGATGATGAATGTTGGCATGTGGTACGAAATACTCCTGGTGTTACTGGTTTTGTTTCAGCGGAAGATGAGACAGAGATGAGATCTAGGCCTGTTCCACTAACGCCATCCGAAGTGGAAAAAATTCTAGATTATAACAATACGGATGAACAACCAAAAATAACCATTGCTTATTCTGTTGGTCAGACTGTTAGAATTACTGAGGGACCATTCCTTGATTTTATGGGGATTATTGAGGAAGTATATGGAGATCGATCAAAAGTAAAAGTATTGGTTTCGTTTTTTGGACGAGAAACCCCTGTAGAATTAGATTTTCTACAAATTGAAAGGATTTAATACTAAACGTGGCTAAGAAAGTAGTATCTACGATTAAACTTCAAATAGAAGCAGGTAAAGCGACTCCTGCGCCTCCTGTTGGCCCTATTCTAGGTCAACATGGGATTAACATCATGGGATTTGTCAAAGAGTATAATGAACGGACAGCATCCCAAATGGGCACAATCGCCCCGGTTGAGATTACCGTGTACCATGACAATTCATTTACATTTGTTGTCAAGCCTCCACCAGCTTCTGAATTGTTGCGGAAAGCTGCCGGTATTGAGTCTGGAAGTGGTCAACCAAATGTCGAAAAAGTTGGAAGAATTCCTCGAGATAAGGTAAAGGAAATTGCAGAGTTGAAAATGTCGGATTTGAATGCAGCAGATATTGAAGGTGCAATGAAAATTATTGCTGGTACTGCTCGTAGTATGGGTATAGATATAGAGGAGTAGTACAGTTATGGTAAAACATGGAAAAAGGTACAATTCGGCTTTATCAACCATTGAAGAGGAAACATCTTATTCTCCTGTAGATGCGATTTCGATTACAAAAAAATCTGCTACAGCAAAATTTGATGAAACTATTGAGCTTCACTTAAGAACCGGAGCTGATCCTAGGCATGCAGATCAGATGGTTAGGGGCGTTGCTACTTTACCGCATGGAACTGGCAAACAAATTCGAGTCTTGGTGTTTGCTCAAGGTGACACTATAAATGCAGCTGAGGAAGCTGGTGCAGATTTCGTTGGGGCTGATGAAGTCATAAAACAAATTGAAGGCGGCTGGACAGAATTTGATGTATCAATTGCTACACCTGACATGATGGGTAAAGTTGGCAGGTTAGGACGAGTGCTTGGTAGGAAAGGATTAATGCCTAATCCTAGGACTGGTACTGTAGTGCCCTCTGATGATATTCCTCGTGCCATTACTGAGGCTAAAAAGGGTCGAGTTGAGTACAAGCTTGATAGATCCTCTTTAATACATGTGCCTATTGGGAAAGCTAGTTTTGGAGAAGAACAACTATTAGATAATTTGTCGTCTGTGATGGATGCAATAGTTCAGGCAAGACCCGCAGGTCTCAAAGGCCAATACATTAGATCCAGTTTTATTAGTAGTACCATGGGGCCTAGTGTTAGGATAAATGTTGCAGAATTGACAGAACTTGAAGTAGAATAAATACGTTCACCGCAGACAGTGGGTCCTGTTTTGGGTTAAAGTGAGAACGCCTGCCGAGGTAATAGTTTTATAATTTAAAGCTTTACACCCCGAGTCTGTGATTCGGGATTTTTTTTGGGAGCTAAAATGCCTACAAATAAAAAAATTGATAGTGTAGAAAACATGGCAGAATGGATGGCCGGATATGAGATGCTTGTATCAACTGATTACACAGATATGTCTTCCAATGATATGAATCAGATGCGTAAAGTGTTTCGTGAGAATTCGGTACAATACACAATCATAAAAAACACACTTGCTCACTTGGCTGCGGAAAAATCTGGTAAGCCTATTATTAAAGAAATTGTTGAAGGTCCTACTGGAATAGCGTACGGGAGTGGAGATCCAGTTTCTATAGCTAAAACAGTCACGGAGTTCATTACTACATCAAGATTGCCCCTTAAGATTCGAGGGGGAATTATGGATGATACTTTACTGTCGGTTGAAGACTTAGAGAAATTAGCCACATTGCCGTCGAAAGATCAACTGATAGCTAACTTTGCACGTCAGATCCAATCACCAGTTTCACGATTGGTTCGAGTTTTGAATAATCCTATTGTCGGACTAGCAACACTGCTGAACAATAGGATGCAACAATTAAATTCTCAAAATTAGTCAATTGCATTTAAGAATAAATAAGGAGTAAACAATGGCCCTTTCTAAAGAAGAAATTATTGAAGCGATTAAAGAGATGTCTGTTCTAGATATGTCTGATTTAGTTAAAGCCCTGGAAGATGAGTTCGGAGTAAGTGCGGCACCAGTTGCTGTTGCAGCCGCTCCTGGAGCTGCTGGAGCATCTGAAGCTGCTGCACAGGACGATGAGCAGAGTGAATTCAACATTGTCTTGAAAGAAATTGGATCTAACAAGATTAATGTGATTAAGGCTGTTAGAGAAGTGACTAGCCTAGGCCTTAGAGAAGCTAAGGAATTAGTTGAAAGTGCTCCCGCTAATGTCAAAGAAGGTGTGAGCAAAGATGATGCTGATGAGACAAAGTCTAAGCTTGAAGAGGCTGGAGCGGTTGTTTCTGTAGAATAATCACTTTTTGTTGATTATGTATGGGATAGTTTGAGGCCCCTCAGGGATTACACATATTTTGGCGTTTTTCGGTAGCTCACTAAGTAGTTTTGGGATTTCTTCAGAAATGTCTGAGATGGGTTCCATAAATGCTGATCTTATTTGATCATCTGAAAGAAAACTTGATTTAAATTTAATGTTTGAATCACATTGAATTTGAGCTTGGATCTGGGCTTGCCACTGATCATGTTTTTGGTAGTTTGGATTGGATATTTGATTGAGCAGTTCTTGTGGAGTTGATGCTGAAGAAAGTATATTTTTGTATTCTCCATGTTCAGGGATTCCATCAGAACATTCTGCAGCACATATAATTGTTCCGCCCTTTTTAACTATTTGATAAGCAGCAGAAATGCCTTTAATCGCTTGGTACATATTTAAATCTAAGGGATATCCACTGTTAGTAGTTACTACTATATCGAAGGGTTTTTTAACTGGTTTCATTGAAATTCGTTTGACCACATCCATTGCTGCATTATGTACTTTGAACAAATTTCCTGCATAGCAGCATGTGATTTCATTATTTTTATTTAGAGTAACGTCAATTGAAAATGTAGCCGGTATTTTTGAAGCGATATCGCGTATTGAATCATGTATTGGATTTCCAACAGTTATTCCCCAACGGGAATTCTTATCTGCAATCATCTGAAAGTCATGTAGTGCCATAATTGTTGAAAAACCTGCCAATCCAGGGGATATCATTTTAGGCCCCCCACTAAACCCAGCAAAAAAGTGCGGCTCTACAAATCCCACAGTAATTTTTACGTCACTTTCTACCCAGGTTTTGTTTAGTTGGATGGGGATTCCATTTTCAGTGGATCCTACGTTGACTAAGTTTCCATCATCAAATGCGTCATGATTTAGTACTGGGAAATTGTCAACTATTTCTTCTCCCAAGATATCCATTAATTCATTTTTCGCATTAGATCTGTGAGTACCCGTTGCAACTAAGATGGTAATATCTTGCTTAGGAATGTGCTTTAGTTCATTGAGAATTACAGGAAGGATCAACTTTGTTGGTATTGGGCGTGTGATATCGCAGACTGAAATCCCGACTTTTTGACCAGGTTTTACTAAGGATTTTAATGGTTTTGAGTCCAGAGGGTTACGGATAGCATTTTGAATTGCTCCTTCGGGGTCCGGAAGAGAATTAACAAATGTCGGTTCAATTACAGTTGTCCTTTCTGTCGGACAACTAATAGTTAAGTCTGTTTTTCCATATGATAACCGCACATCCATTAACGAGAAATCCTTATCAACTAGTTAATAATGTTTCACATAAATTTGCAGAATCAATGAGGTCAGGGATGACAACATATTCTCTTTTGGTATGCATATTGTGATCTGCCATTCCAACTACTACAGCACTGATTCCATTTAATCTGAATACATTGCCGTCGGTTCCTCCACCTGAAGGATGCATTTCGGGCTCCAATCCCATTGATTTAAGCGCAGATTTGACCAAGTTTGTTGATTTGTCTTCATCAGTAAGGGTATATGTCTGAAATTTAATTTGTAGTTCATTATTGATGACTGCATCAGGGTAGATTTTGAGGATGTCATTTATTGTTTCGGTGATTTGAAGTTTTAGAATGTCGACAGTTTCTGTACTTCTACTTCTGAATTCTCCCTGAATAGAAACTTTTTCAGCAACCGTATTTCTAGTACTTCCGCCTTCGATTTTCCCGACGTTGAAGGTTGTTTCTTCATCTAGTCGACCTTGTGGTAATTTAGATATTAAATCTGCAGAAATTTTGATTGCAGATAAGCCCTTTTCTGGCTCTACACCTGCATGTGCACTTCGGCCAATAATATCAATATCAAAACTAAAATTTGTTGGGGAGGCCGATGTGATTTGACTTGATGGCCCTTCACCGTCGAATACAATCGCAGTATCGCTCTTCAACATTGTGAAATTCAGGTTATGTGCGCCAACCAATCCTAGTTCCTCTTCTCTTGTAAATGCTACCTCTATGCTACGGTGTGGAGTGTTATCTTCGGTTACTGATTCTAATGCTTCTAATATTGCTGCAACACCTGCTTTACAATCTCCTCCCAATATTGTGGATCCATCGGAGACAATTCTGTCGCCTTCAATACTTGGTTTTATTCCTCTTCCAGGTTCGACAGTGTCTAAATGCGCAGACAATAATATTGGATCTTCCCCACCATCATTGCCGATGACATTACCATAAGCGTCCCTGGAAACACTCAATCCAAACTTTTCAAGTTTTGAGATAACGTATTGTGCCATAGCCTCTTCTTCACCAGATGGGCTATCGATTTGAACCATTTCAGTGAAAGTTTTGATTAACCTATCTCTGCTGATCATAATTACTCCAAATTTTTAGTGACTAGGCAATAGTATTCTAACAGTTCGACTGTCAAGGAGAAATAGTATCAAATTTTCCTTATAGATATACAAACAATTCCCAGTATAAGCATATAATTTTGACAAAATACTTGAAATCATTAACATATATCCATAGTTACAAAATCTACAATTTTGAAGAAATAGGAGGAAAAAAATGGATGATTCTCAGTTGGGAGATGTCGGTACAGAATTTATGTTTGAAAACGATTTGATTAGAGTTTGGAATCTTGAGCTATCTCCTGGTGAATCGAGTGATTGGC
>CAZWTJ010000057.1:7636-8793 GCA_964637555.1 uncultured Dehalococcoidia bacterium
GATTTGATTAGAGTTTGGAATCTTGAGCTATCTCCTGGTGAATCGAGTGATTGGCATAGGCACAATACTAATTATTGTTTTGTTGTTACTCGTTCAGGTTCGTTGAAGGGAGAACATGAAAACGGGGAAGTTTCAATTTCACCACTTTCTGTGGGTCAGGTAGTCATGGGGCAAAAAGGGGCACTTCATCGTGTAACGAATGTTGGGGAAGAAATGTATAGCAATATTGTCATAGAGATTAAGTAAAAGGTAGTAGTTACTCATGGATATTTTAATTATGGGTGCTGGGGCAGTAGGGGGATGTTTAGGAGGATTATTAGCTCAATCAGGACAAAATGTTACTTTGGTTGCACGTGGTGAAAACTTGGAATCAATACGCAAAAATGGACTGCTTCTAAAACACGGAGAGGAGGATATGGATAGATTAGATTTATTTGCTACTGATAATCCTGAAGAACTCGGTACTGTAGATCTGGTGTTGTTTTGTGTTAAAGCCTACCAAACTGATCAAGCAATGGAGATAATGGCTAACGCTGTTTCTGCAAACACAACCATTATAACTTTGCAAAATGGAATTGGCAGTCAACAAAAACTTATGGAAAAATTTGGAGATAGAAAAGTCTTACAAGGTGTGATTTATGTTGAAGCTGAGCAGTTGTCTCCCGGAGTTGTGACTTTTCACGGAGATTATCCAAAAATAATTTTTGGCGGCGAGAATGAAGTGAATTCTTCAAGAATGATATCAATTGAGAAGATATTGACTTACTCAAAAATCAACGCTTCCATATCGAATGATATTCAGCGAGATGCATGGCATAAATTAATTTTTATTTCCGCTTTGAGCGGACTTACTTGTGTTACAAGAGGGACATTTGATGAGGTTTTGGATAATTTAAATACTTCATATTTGGTACCTAAAGTATTAGAAGAAGCTGCAATGGTTGCGTGTAATCTTGGTGTGAATATCAATCCATCTATTGTTCAGGAAACATTGGAAGAATTGACGACAAATAGAAAGAATTTAGTATCATCAATGTATGCAGACTTACAAAATGGAAAACCTTTAGAAATTGATGTGATTACTGGCGCAATTTCTAATACTGCAAAAGAAATTAATGTTGATACCCCAATTAACGATTTTATTTTCAGTTGCTTAT
>CAZWTJ010000058.1:0-8759 GCA_964637555.1 uncultured Dehalococcoidia bacterium
TGTATTGTTTAATGGAACGTGAAGGGTAATGATGTCTGATTCAGATAACAGTTGTTCTAGTGAAACCTTGGTAGAATTTAAATCAACAATAGATTGCATGGAGTGTGAAACAATATCATGAAAAATTACATTGCATTCCCATCCTATCAAACGCTTTGCAACACTTTGACCGATTCTGCCAAACCCAATTATTCCAACGGTTTTGCCACTGATTTCTTCTGCCTGAGAAGACCATTCTTTTTGTACATTGCCTCGCCAATCACCTGATTTGACTGATTCAAATTGGAGATGCATCTTTCTGAAGGAATTAACAATCAAAGCGATTGTGTGTTCTGCAACAGCTATTGAATTTGCTCCCCCATTATTGGACACTGAAATTCCTAATTCGCCTAGTGATTTTTTATCCAGCTTGTCGGTTCCGGCACTAAAAGTTTGAAGGAGTTTTAAATCAGGAGTAAGTTTTGCAAGTTCAATGGGATATGAGGCGTTGCCAAGTATGATAGCGGGAATGTTTTGTAATGCACTAGCCTGAGCTGATATGGGGTCATTGGAATTTACATATATAATGTCTGATCCATCGGGCAATAGGTCTTTGCATTGAGAAAGATGTATTTTGTCTGTTGCTAATAATGCAATTGTTACCATTATCTACTCCTCGGGGGAACTATTTAAGGTATGTAATTTGTTTATCATACACTAGGATCTGGGACAAATTGATTGTTTGGTTAAATTGTGACTGATATAATCTCCTTATTTAAGTGTGGGTATTATCGTTTCAGATTTGTTTTCAATAGCTATAGATGGTCCAGTTGCAGTTGGCAAGACTGTAGTTGGTAAAAAGTTGGCTAAAACTCTTAGATTTATTTACCTTGATACTGGCTTAATGTACCGTGCGGTCACGTATGCTTTATTGAGCAATGACATCGATATGCAAAAAGAATCAGATATCATTGAGTTTGTTGAAAACTTGGATATTGCGGTCGAATTTTCTGGGGATGATCAAAAAGTATTTGTTTTAGGTGAAGACGTATCAAAGTTTCTAAGGATTAGATTAGTTGAGGACTACGTTTCATTTGTTTCATCAATAAATCTTGTTCGATCCAAGCTCGTTCATTTGCAACGTGAAATTGCAAACAACAATTCTATTGTTATGGTCGGTAGAGATATAGGCACGATAGTATTGCCTAATGCGGATTTAAAAATCTTTTTAACCGCCACAGAAATTGTCAGAGCATCTCGAAGATTTAGTGAAAGAAGACAAACTCAGGAAAAGATTGATTTTGATACAGTTTTGGAGGGCATTAAAAATCGTGATTTTAGAGATAGTACCAGGGATGTATCACCATTAAAAAAGTCTCCGGATTCTATATTGCTGGACACAACCGAAAAATCAGTGGAAGATGTTGTTTGTTTAATCATAGAATTAATTCATAAAATGAGATCCGTTAATTGATATATTCAATAGCCAAATTTTTTCAACAATGTACTTTAAGATTCTTTTCAGATTGGGTTGTTAGTGGACAGGCGCATGTGCCTCCCGTAGGCAGTGTGATAATTGTTGCTAATCACGTTAGTGAATTTGATCCTCCGTTATTAGTCTCAAGTGTTAACCGAAAAGTTAAAATTTTGGCAAAATCCGGAATTTTCTCGGGCCCTTTTCAACGTTGGTTTTTAAATAAATATGGAGCGTTTCCCGTTCGAAGGGGTGTTGCTGATAGGTCTGCATATTTGTGGGTACTAAATCAATTAGAGTTGGAGAATGCAGTAGTAATTTTCCCAGAGGGAACTCGTAGTTTAAATGGGATGCGAAAAGGAAAATCTGGTGTTGCAAGGATCGCATTGCAATCAAAAAGTCCGATTTTACCTATTGGTATTACTGGAACTAAAAATATGGGTAAATGGACCCGGGTTTTTTATCCCCATGGTAACATCGAGGTCAATATCGGAAGAGTTTTTAATTTGCCTGACATTGATGGAAATCCAAACCATCAATTATTAGATTCGATGTCTGATATTATCATGCAAAAAATTGCAGATCTCTTACCTTATGAATATCGAGGATACTACAACATGACTGATTCAAATGAAAATTCATAGTAGAATTCTAACCATCGAAATTGTATATTTGTAATATAGTTATCATTTTTATAGCTAGGAGGAAAAATTGGAATCCGTTGATTCACAATATGGCATATACTTCAACCTTAAAAAATCTGAGGTTGTAAGGATTACTTCTCCATATTGGTTGCCAAAAGGTCCTGACTGGATTTTTTTATCCAATGATGTAAATTTAACGCTTTCTTCTTTAAAGGGAATTATAAAAAATGGTGATTTAAAATCCGGTTCTGGATCTGTACAGTGGGGCAGAATTCCAGATAAGGATTAAATTTCAAGGTTTGTCAGTTATTATTAGGGAGAAAAAACTTGTTGGATCCTTCTTTAAATCGTGGCTTGTCATTACATGATGCTGCAAGAGCGATGGGAATAAAATTTTCATATGATGCTTTGCCACAAGACAAATATTTTGAATCAGATGGAATGAGGTTTCATTATTTGGATTGGGGAGAGTCTAAGAATCCTACAATTATAATGTTACATGGTTTTGCCCAGCAATCACATTCGTGGGATTTTGTCGCGTTGGGTTTATGTGACAAATTCAGAATAGTTGCATTTGATCAAAGAGGCCATGGTGACTCAGATTGGTCCCAAAACCACAATTATTCTCTAAACGATTATCACAATGACATTGATAACTTGATTAAACATTTGGGTTTATCCGAAACATTGATGGTTGGTATGTCTATGGGTGGGCGTAATGCATTTACGTATGCTGCAAGTCATCCGGACCTGGTTTCAGCATTAGTTGTAGTGGATGCTGCTCCCGTAGCTCAATCTAGCGGAAGGGACAAAATAAGGAATTTTGTTAGCCAAGAGGATGTGCATCCATCGATAGAAGAATTTGTACGGATGGTACATGGGTATACACCCAATCGTCCAATCGATCAGATTTGGGGCAGTATCAAATACAATGTGAAACAGTTATCAGATGGTTCTTGGACGTGGAAATATGACAAATTCCTACGTTCACCAGATAGGGACTTTAGAAGCGAATCTAAGGATGTATCCGATGCAATGTGGGCCTCGCTTGACATGTTAAAAGCCCCTACTCTACTGGTAGTTGGAGAGGATAGCGATATTGTGTCTCTTGATGTTGCCAATCAAATGATAAATCGTATTTCCAATTCGCAATTGGTATCCATTCCTAATGCTGGTCATAGAGTGATGGGAGATAATCCCGTCGCATTTCAATCTGCAATTAATGAATTTTTATCTAATATTTGATATTCGAAAATTTGTTTTTCAACAAAATGATGTTTAGTGAGTGTAATTTTAGACTTGTCTCTGAACGTACAGGATTTCTTAGCTATTGATTACATTGCATCATTACCATATTGATGATAAAATTATACTTAAGAAAGAGATAAGGAAATTAAAGAGTGGACCGAGCAGTAAAAGATACTGTAATTTTAGAGAATAGACTAAGCGATAATGATACTGGATCTACACAGGTTCAGGTGGCTTTGCTCACTTCTCGCATCAACAGACTTACTGAGCACTTGAGAGTGCATATTCATGATGAGCCTACTCGTCGAGGATTATTAAAACTAGTTGGTAGACGACGTAGACTGTTAGATTACCTGAATCGCAATGATTCGCAGGGTTATAGAGATCTTCTTATAAAGCTTGAATTGAGAAGATAACTAACTGATTTCATAGGATTGATCTTTTTATTCCCGGTCCTACATTTGTAGGAGGTAAATCATTACTAAACAAGATTTTACACGAATTATTCAATCGAAAAGTATTAATGTTGAAACTGGTCGATTGGCACAGCAGGCTACAGGATCTGTACTAATTGGGATTGGCGATTCAGTTGTCCTGGCTACGGCAACTGTTTCGGACCCTAGAGAAGGAATAGATTTTTTCCCACTAACTGTGGATTTTGAAGAAAGACTATACGCTCGAGGCAAGATACCTGGAAGTTTTTTCAGGCGTGAAGGCCGACCAAGTACCCACGGAGTACTGATTGCGCGATTAATAGATAGGCCTATAAGACCTTTGTTCCCTGAAGGATTTAAAAATGAGGTCCAGGTTGTACTTACTCCATTGTCGGTTGATGATGATGTTCCTATTGACATTGTTTCTTTGATTGGTGCTTCTGCAGCATTGAGTATTTCTGGAATCCCCTTTGAAGGTCCGATCGGAGCTACTAGGATTGGATATGTGAATGGAGAATTTATAGTTAACCCATCTTATGAGGAAATGGGTGAAAGTAAATTAGACATAGTAGTTGCTGGTTCAAGAGACGGAGTCATAATGATGGAGGCAGGATCGTCTGAACTGCCAGAGGATGTTGTTTTTGAGGCTATTAAGAAGGCCCAAAGTGTTAATGAGGAAGTTATCGATTTCCAAGATGAGATTATCAAGGCAGTTGGCAAACCAACTATTGAATATCCAGACAATACACCCCCAGATGGTATAGCTCAGAGAGTTCTCGAACTTTCGGGAGATAGGCTCGAAGAAGCATTTTCAAAATCAACAGGTAAATCTGATTTTAATATAACTGTTGCTGGGATTTCTGATGATGTCAATAATTCTCTTGGAGAAGATTTCGAAAAAGCTCAGGTTGAAAGTGCTTTTGACTCGGTATTAGAGAAAACTTTTAAGAAACTGGTGCTTTCAGGTGGTCCGAGACCTGACGGAAGAGGGCCAAAAGAAATTCGACCGATAGAATGTGATGTTTCAATTTTGCCTAGGACTCATGGTACAGGATTGTTTACTAGAGGCGAAACCCAAATTTTGGGTGTTGCGACTCTTGGTTCAGTAGGTGATGCCCAGAGAATGGATACCTTAGCTCCTGACGAAACTAAAACTTTCATGCTGCATTATAATTTCCCTCCATATTCTGTTGGGGAAGCTAGATTCATGCGTGGTCCAGGTAGGAGAGAATTGGGTCATGGAGCTTTGGCTGAACGCGCTTTAGAGCCTGTTTTGCCTTCTCAAGAAGAATTCCCTTATACGTTAAGATTGGTTTGTGAAGCGCTAAGTTCTAATGGTAGTACTTCGATGGGATCAGTATGTGCCGGTACACTGGCATTGTTAGATGCTGGAGTGAAAATTAAATCACCTGTAGCGGGAATTTCTATTGGCTTAATTGTTGGAGATGATGGAGAGTTTGTGACATTAACAGACATTCAAGGCTTGGAAGATCATGTTGGTGATATGGATTTCAAAGTTGCCGGAACTTCCGACGGAATTACTGCGATTCAACTTGATATTAAGGCAAAGCATATTACTTTCCCAATGATAGAAAGAGCATTAGATCAAGCTAAAGAAGGCAGATTAGAAATCTTGGGTAAGATTTCTGAAACGATTTCAGATGCAAGATCTGAAATGAGCCCATTTGCTCCCCGTATGATTAGGATAAGTGTTCCTGTAGAAAAGATAGGATTAGTCATAGGCCCAGGTGGTAAAACCATCCGAGGTATTGTCGAAGAAACCGGTGCCACAGTGGATGTGGGGGATGATGGTGCGATAATAATTGGTTCGCCTGATGGCTCCGCTGCGGACAAAGCAATTGCTATGATTGAAGATTTAACTAAAGAAATTTTAGTTGGCGATATTTATACAGGTAAAGTTGTTCGTCTAATGAACTTCGGGGCATTTGTTCAAATACTTCCTGGAAAAGATGGACTTGTTCATATTAGCCAACTCTCTGATCGTAGGGTTGAAAGTGTTGAATCTGAAGTAGAAGTTGGACAACAGCTTACAGTTGTAGTGACCCAAGTTGACGATCAAGGAAGAATAAATTTGTCCAGACGGGCGTTACTTGATGATGAAGATGATCGTACTCTTGAAGAGAAGATTGAGAGTGGAGATTTCATACCTGTCAGACCTCAACGAAATCGTAATGATAGATCTGGAAGAGGCCCAAGATCTGGAGATCGAGGAGGCAGGGGTGGACGAAACAATCGAGGAGGAGATCGAGGAGGAGATCGAGGCAGAGGAGGATTTAGGCCTCGTGACTGAAATGATGGGTAAAAACCATTATCATAATTGTAATTTTCTGGAAATATAACAGGTGAATTATGGATACTATATCAGTAGTTGTTAGTGGGGTGCTGGGGAAAATGGGTCAACAGGTTCTTAGTGCAGTTACTGAGGCACCTGATACTAAACCTATAGGTGCGGTAGACAAATTTGCAGGTGATTTGGATTATATTGACTTGCCTGATGGTAGTGGTCAAATTCCTATTTCATCGTCAATAGAAGATGTAATTGGCGGAGCGAATGTTGTAATTGATTTTAGTAGTCCTGAAGGAGCTATAAATGCTATTAGATCTGGATCTGCTAATGGAGTAAATGTTGTAATTGGGACAACAGGGATTGATGAAAAAATAATTTCTGAAGCTGACTCTGTAACCAATAAAACAAATACCGGTATTGTAATAGCACCAAATTTTGCAATGGGTGCAGTACTAATGATGTATCTCGTTGAAAAATCATCCAAGTTTTTTGATTTTGTTGATTTAACCGAAGCCCATCATGAAGCTAAAATTGATTCTCCGTCTGGTACAGCTATAGCTATAGCTAATTCTATGATCAAAGGAAAACCTGAAGGTTTTGAATCTACAATTTCAGAATCTGAACCTATTAAAGGAGCCCGAGGAGCTTTTCATAAAGGTGTAAACATTCATAGTGCTAGGATGCCAGGGAAAGTTGCATATCATGAAGCAGTATTTGGTGCTCTTGGTCAAACCTTGAAAATTACTCATGAATCAATTAATAGGGAAAGTTTTATGCCTGGAGTTTTAATGGCTACACGGTATGTTATGAATCGATCTGGGCTCACACTGGGTTTGGAAAAAATAATGGGATTAGAATAATCCGTATACTGAATAGTGATTGATATGACTAAGAGAAAAAACATTGCGGTAGTAGGTGCAACAGGAGCAGTTGGTACCGTCTTTCTGAAAATGCTAGAAGAACGGAATTTTCCTGTTGATGATCTTAGACTATGTGCATCAGAGAGGTCATTAGGAAAGCGAATCAAGGTTAATGGGATTGATATAGAAATCGAATTGCTTACTTCGAAACTTGTCGAAGAGGCGGATATGGTTTTTGTTTCTGCCAGCTCGGAAATTAGTCATTTAGCAGCTTCTATGCTTGGTGAAAGTGATACGATTTTGATTGATGATAGCTCTGCTTTCCGGATGAACTCGGATGTTCCTTTAGTTGTGCCAGAAGTGAATGCGGGAGATTTAGATCAAGTAAAAAATATTGTTGCAATCCCAAATTGTTCTACTACGCCATTAGTCATGGCCTTGAAACCATTACATGATCACTATTTGATCAAACGTGTAATTGTAGATACTTATCAGTCAGTTTCAGGTACTGGAACTGCGGCTTTAGATGAGCTTAAAACTCAAACTAAGCAGTTTTTGGATAATGATTTTATACAAACCAACGTCTATCCCCATCAGATAGCATTTAATGTTTTGCCTCACATAGAACCATTTTTACCTAATGGGTATACTAGCGAAGAAATGAAAATGCTGAACGAGACCAGAAAAATTTTAAATCTTCCTGATTTAAATTTGTCAGCAACATGTGTAAGAGTTCCCGTAATGATTGGCCATAGTGAGGCTGTTCATGCTGAATTTCATAATTCGGTCGACTTGGAAAGATCAATAGATTTATTACATGATTTCCCAGGAATCCGGGTGGTAGACGAGCCTACTTCAGGATTATATCCTATGCCTATAGATTCTGAAGGTGATGACGATGTCCTAGTCGGGAGAATCAGAGGTGATATCTCTTGTGACAATTCTATTGCTTTTTGGTTGGCAAGTGATAATTTAAGAAAAGGCGCGGCTTTGAATGCAATTCAAATTGCTGAAGAAATTTTACGGCGAAAAATCCGTTAGACAATTTAGGAGAATTTGATGGTTGATTTCGGTAGATTAATTACAGCGATGATTACTCCATTTGATCAAAATGGTAATGTCGATTATATAGAAGCTAGGAAACTTGCCAGTCGACTTGTCGAAAATGGCTGTCAAGGATTTGTTATTACGGGTACTACGGGTGAATCTCCTAATTTAAGTAATGATGAAAAGCTCAGACTCTATTCAGAGATAAAAGAGGAAGTTGGTGATTCGGCGTCAGTAATTGCAGGTACAACCGACAACAATACTGCAAAAAGCGTAGAACTAAGTCAACAAGCTGAAAAATTGGGTGTTGATGGTCTTTTGTTGACCGTTCCTTCTTATAACAAGCCACCTCAAGATGGTTTGATTAGGCACTTTGAGACGATTGCAGGCAATGTAAATTTACCATGTATGTTATATAACGTTCCAGGAAGAACCAGTTTGAATATGACTGCAGAGACGACTTTGAAATTAAGTGAAATTGATAACATTGTAGGCATTAAAGAAGCTAGCAGTGATCCCACTCAGATAGCGCAAATCATACGGGACTCTCAAGATGATTTTAATGTGTGGAGTGGAAATGACGATGAAACTTTTCCTATCATGTGTATGGGAGGATATGGTATCGTGAGCGTGGCTTCACATGTGGTTTGTAATCAGATCAGTACGATGATTGGTATGATCTTAGAAGGTGATATTGAGTCTGCGGCTTCCGAGCATTTAAGATTGCTAGATATTTTTAAAGGACTGTTCATGATTACAAGTCCC
>CAZWTJ010000059.1:0-8694 GCA_964637555.1 uncultured Dehalococcoidia bacterium
GGGCAAATCAGGTCTTAATCCTAAAGTAATTATTGCAAATGTTGGTATACATCCCATGGATGCAACATCGCTTTGAGAAGCGACAATTGATTTCCATCCTAAATCTCTAAAGCTCGTCCATTCTAAGTTGAAATGGATATTCTCTACTAAAGCATCAGCGGTCATAATATTAGTGGTAATTGAACTATCGAATACTGCAGCATCATCACCAATTGATAAAATTAAATCATGTCCTAGATTTTTGATTGGTTGACGGGAAGATTCATTTTGTGGAGAAACAATTTCTTGTATTCTGTTTATTAGTTCAAATTCGCTAATTTCTGAAACCAACATTTTTGATCCTGCAAATTCCTTTCAAATAGTTTTTGTATGGTACTTATGATATTATACGCCCACAATTCAGCCCAGATTTTTTCGAGGTGTGTTCGGCCATGCCAACCAGGAAAACTTCCAATTCGAAGTCTTTAGTGGTAGTTCAGCTTGCAGGTGGCAATGATGCCCTAAATACTATTATTCCGTATACGGATTCAAGATATTTTGATGGTAGACGGAATGTTGCTCTGTCTCAAGAAAGTGTTATCAAACTTAATGATGAGCTTGGCATGCGACCTGGAATGGATACATTTAAGAAATTTTGGGATTCTGGACAGCTGGCAATAATTAATGGGATTGGATATCCCAATCCAAACAGATCACATTTTCGGTCAATGGATATTTGGTACACAGCTGATAATGAGAATTTAGGGCAAGAGGGTTGGTTAGGAAAAGCGATTCGTGACCTTGATCCTACTGCGGAGAATGTTCTTACTGGAGTGAATTTTGGTAGGTCTCTCCCAAGAGCAATGTATGCAAAGGATGTTCCAGTTTCTTCAGTTGGAAATTTAGATACCTATGGATTGTTCCCAGATATTGAGTCGGAGTTGGATAGAGAGGTTACTGTCAATGCATTTTCCAGAATGTATGGAGGTAGAGGGAAGGATTTAATAAAAGATTTTATTTCACAGACTGGTGTGAATGCACTAAAGGGTGCAGATGTTATTCGAAGTGTTTCTGGGAAGTATTCTAGTTCTGTTGAGTATTCTTCAAGTGCAATTGCTAAGCAATTGCAATCTATTTCAAAGGTTATATGTGCTGAGATTGGTACTCGGATTTACTATACTACCTACGGTGGTTTTGACACTCATTCTGGATTAGTTGACACACATAGCAAGCTTTGGAATGGTCTTTCCGCAGCGATTGGGGATTTTATGGATGATCTTCGACTTCACGATAAGCATGAAGACATAATAGTTCTTATTTGGTCGGAGTTTGGCAGGCGAGTGGTAGATAATGGGGCAGGTACAGACCATGGTGCAGGAGGAGTAGGTTTTCTTTTGGGGTCTTCTGTAGATGGTGGGTTTTTCGGAGAATATCCATCATTGGAGCCGAAATATTTAGACGAAGGGGATTTGCAGTTTAATAATGATTTCAGAGGCACGTACTCTTCGATTTTGGAACAATGGCTTGATTTGGATCCAGTTTCGATTGTTGGTGGGAATTACGAGCAATTTTCCCTAGTCAAATAAATTATCTTTCAGTATTGCGTGTTACCACTTTATTACACTTTGATAATCTACTGAAAGTTTAGGTTTTAAAGAACGAATTTCAATTAAGAATAATGCGCCGATAGGTGAGTATCCAGCTTCCTTGAGTAGATCTACAGCTCCTTGAGAAGTGCCTCCTGTGGCTAAAACGTCATCGAAGATTAACACCTTTCCTTTTCCAGTTTGAACTTCCATTTGAGCCTCGCCATATTCTAATTTGTGCTTAATCACCTTTGTCTCTCCTGGTAATCGGCCAGGTTTGCTTCGAAGTTGGACTATTCCTTTTTCCAGTCGATCCGCCAAAATTGAACCTAGCAAAAAACCTCGGGCCTCAATGAGGCCAAAGTAATCAAAAGATTCTAACAATGGATGTATTCGTTCCATACAATCTGATACCAAATGATCTCTAGAAGGTTGGTCCATGTATACATTGTTGAGGTCAAGGTAGTTAATGCCTTTGATCGGGAAGTCTTTATAAGTGCGGATTTTGTCTAGGTAACCAGTCAATGTTGAAATCCATTATCTATAAATATTTTTTATTGAACCATCACAAAGGATGGTTATAGGTATCAAACCTTCTTGTAAAACAACGAATTTTTCGATATATGTATTCAGTTTTTCGACAGGAATATAATTTAAGTCATTCACTAATTGGATATATTTTTCGGCAGGCAATTCTAATTCAGCTCTTCGCATGTCAGCTTGTACTTCAACAGAAAAAGCAGAGAGAGGATTTATTTGATCACCATCTGGAAAGTTGGTCATGTGTACTCCAAATTTCTTGAAACTATTTCATATTAATTAATTCTAGGTGGCATTTCATTCTTTTTGACCCATTTGGGTTACCATTTTCTGGTATGTCGCATCAGGTGAAAGTAAGTTCCATCTAATCATTAAATCTGCTGTTAGATTGAATTCTTTTTCAGTGTATGGAGCGGGGGGATTAAATCTCAGTCTGGATAGGCGGAAATCATCGACGGTGGGTTTGCCCCATGGGAAATCGTCAGGAATATCTTCTAGCAAATAATGGACGTACTGTCTCTTATGCTGTGGATTTTGATTGAGGTAATCTACAGCTCTACCCAGCGCTTTGAAAAGAGCTGTTAAGGTATCTTCGTCCATATCGTCACGTGCGACATCGGTTGAAGTAAAAAATGCTTCAGTGAGAATATTGCATCCGAGTTTTTCTGCAAGAGTGATGAATGGTTCCATTATTACCGCGGCTGAGACTTCACCACGCATCATGGCATCGAATCGAAATTCTGGATGTCCATAATCTAGCATATTTAGGTGTTTTTGGCCCAAAAACCCTTCAAGCATTCTTATACACGCAAAGTGGGAGCCCGCATGGAAATTGACAGCGATTGGTAGGTCTGCTAGTTGTGCAGGATGATCAACGTCAGAATCAGGGCTGCTGACTACTGCCATCGCGGGCCTGCTTGGTTCCATAGCTACTACATGCGCACCAGAGTCGCATGTTTCCTTCATTTTCTTGTCACTTTCATAGGCCCGACGGACCTGACCTTCCTCTCAGGCACGGTATAAAGATACCTTTCCTTCATCAAAGGCAATATGCCCTAAAATAGGATCCTTAGTGCTAGGATCGGTTGATCCGTTACCTTGAGTTCTTTTTGCTCTGATAAATTCGACGTTAAGCCCCTCAGATTCAAAGAAACCTTCGTCTCTAGCAACAAACCACGGTAGACTATATGAAACAATACTAATTTCGTTACTTACTGTTTTCATGGAACACCTCATGGATGACCATATGTCGGATTTCATATACTGTCAACTAAATTATTTTGCGTAGGACTATTTACATATTTTAGTGCCAAAAAATTGCAAAGGCGCAAATTAATTTATGGGTTGTATAATGAATGAAAGTGAACAGTATAGGTATGGGTACGGATTTTTAAGGCTGATCAAATGGTAAATGTATTATGATGTTCACAGTTAAGAATAAGGAGACGGAAAATGCCAAAATTTGTCTTTATGCCCCCTCAAGATGGTTTGAAACCTAAGTTTTCTATCCAACTTGCTGATTCATTTCCTGAATTAGACGTTGTGTCGCCAAAGACCGACGAAGAAGCTCTCGAAGCTATAAAAGATGCAGATGCAGCAATGGGCTGGATTCCTCCCGAGGCTTTGAAGGTAGCAAAAAATCTGAAATGGTTACACAATCCCGATGCAGGACCATTTTTTGGATATTATTACGATGAATTGATAAAACACTCTTTAACTATTACTAACCCAAGAGGTATATATTGGGATCATATTTCCCATCATGTTTTGATGTTTTTGCTTGCTTTGTCACGAGGATTACCGTGGTTTGAAAATTCGAAAAGGGAAAAATTGTGGAAAAAGGATGCAAGGAAAACGCCGTATATTTTTCTTGGTGAGGCAACTGCCTTAATTAATGGGGTAGGTGGTATAGGGCATGAAACTGCTAGATTGTGCTTAGAGCTAGGAATGAATGTAATTGGTATCGATCCTAGGCCGGAGTACAAGTTGCCTGGTTTAGAAATTTTCCCTCCACAAGATATTGAAAAATATTTACCTAAAGCAGATTTTGTAATTTCTACTGTTCCCCATACTCCTGAAACTGAATTGATGTTCAATAGAGATATATTTAAATTGATGAAAAACACATCTTATTTTATTAACGTAGGTCGAGGGAAGGTATGTTCAATTGATGATTTGGCAGAAGCAATTGAGTCAGGTCAAATTGCAGGTTGCGGATTGGATGTTTTTGAAATTGAACCACTGCCGACTGATCACAAATTGTGGATTTTGGATAATGTTTTAATTACTCCTCATATTGCGGTAGCGGATGCTGAAAACTTGCCTAATCGGAGATATCAAGTGCTTGCTGACAATGTAAGGAATTTTCTTAGTGGTAATGAATTAGCTAATGTTGTTGATAAAGAAAAATGGTTTTAAAATACTATTTTAGTGATTTCAAAACTCTTGGGTGAAAAATTTAATTAATTGAGTAAGTTTATATATTTAATTTCCATGAATTGATTTGCAACTGTTTTTCTTCAACCGCGCTGATTTTAGCGTTATTTATTTGCTTAATGGAGTTTTCGATAGAATTTAGTTTTGAAATCATGTATGAGTAGTTGTCGTTAGTGCTTTTTTCGTTATTAATTGGTTTTGGATAATATTCTCTGTTTTGGTCATAGAACCATTTAAAGTGAGGCATAATTTCGAAGAAGAAGGTCCTAAAAGCTGGGTTAATTTGGTTGATCCATGGTTTTGCATTGTATTCATTTACGAGTTTGTTGAATCCTGAAGTTTCAAGTTCTTCTCCTTTAAGTTGCCAAGTTTTAAATTGTAGTTGTAGCTGTTCATATAGGGTGCTATAAGAATTGTTAGAATATCCATTTAATATTTCCGAACACCAAAAAATTTCAGCTTTAAGACATTTTTGCTCAATGTCATTCCAAGATCCAGTAGCATATGAATTCCTTATATACCATTTCACTATACCTATAGATGGAGGGCGTGAGAATTTTTTCATATACCACATTGCGCAATCCAAAGCATTCCTAGACTCAGCCCAGGGGATGATATGTGGAAATGACTCCACAGAGGTTGGCCAGTCAAAGAGGGAGCGTTCCTCGATGTTTGGGATTAAATTTTCAGTTTTGATTTTTCTAATATATTCACGGACTGTTCTAAAGCTTGGGTAATTTTGATATATATTTTGGGTAATTTTATTTTCATCACTATTCCCTTGTTTCCCTTGGGATAGTTCGACAGATTTTTTTGTAGCCCAGTCTTTAATTTCATTGAAGATTTCTGGGGTTTTTGTATATTTTTTGTTAATTAGTAAATCAGCAATTTTTTCTATGAATATGATATTTATAGATTGTCTCGGCATTCGATATCCTTTTGCGTAATTTACTATATTATACCAGTTATTATTGTTTTTAAAAACGTTTATATTAAAAAAAGCATGTTAATACTATTTTTTAATATAAATTATTATTTGAATAATTTATTATATTAGATATAATTTTTTTGATTTAGGAGTTTAAAATGAAAATTACTGATATTACTGTTCATCGTGTCTCAATTTCCCAAAATTCGAATACACGTTTGTTACTACAAATTCATACTGATGAAGGTGTTACAGGTATTTCTGAGGCAGGAAAAAATTTACTTGTCACACGAGCTTACCTTGAAGAGTTAATTAAGCCTTTACTCCGGGGAGAGGATCCCTGTCGTCCAAAGAAGATTTGGGAGTTGTTATCTTTGGGTGATTCAGCGATGGCCACACGTTTCCCCTCTGCAATAGTTGGAGCGGTGGATGTCGCTCTGTGGGATATTACCGCAAAATCCGCTGGTCTTCCTTTGTATGCCCTTCTTGGAGGTGCTTCGCGTTTGCAAATCCCTCTATACTGGAGTATTGGTAGTGGATGGCGAAAGTCTCCAGAACAGATGCTAGATGATGTGCAACAAGGTTTTGATAAAGGATATCGCGCATTTAAAGTCCGTATGGACTGGCGTGACTATCGTCAAGATGCGAATCCATCACGAGATTTGCAGATTTTCCAAAAGTGTCGTGAGTGGCTTCCTGATGATTGTCCACTTAGTTTTGATGCGAATTGTGGCTATTCTGTTCCGACTGCAATTGAACAGGGTCGACGTTTTGAAGAATTGGGAATTGCTCATTTTGAAGAGCCTTTACCTCAATATGATTATCCTGGATTAAAACAGGTTGTTGATGCTTTAGATTGCGCAGTATCTACTGGAGAAAACGAAATTTCCTCATGGAGATTTCGAGATTTAATCAGTTTGGGTAATCCAGATATTCTCCAGCCGGACATCTTAAATGTGGGAGGGCTATCGGAGATGATGAGAGTCTATGAACTTGCAGTTGTTCATAACAAAATTGTTATGCCACATAGTCCTAGTGTAGGGGCAAACTCCATGGCCAGTTTGCATTTGTACTCCACAATAACCAATGCTGTACGTCCACATGAATTTTCAGAAGAATTTACTGGGCCTGCTGAGGAGGTCTCGGAATTATTCATTGATCCTGTACTGCCTAATAATGGGAAAATTACTTTACCAGATCGTCCAGGTTTAGGTTTAGAGATTGATCCCGTAGAATTAAAGAAACGTATATTAGAATAATTAGGAGATCCTTTGAAACCTATAATTAAAAACTTTGAAAATTTTCAAAATCCAATACTCTCAAAAGAAGATGGTGCGAGCAACTATGTGATGCTTTATGTTCAGCACGAGCCTGGAGAGAATTCTCCTTTGCATGTACATCCTTGGGAACATCAAGCTTTTATTACAGAAGGATCAGGGAAACTTTTTTGTGATGGTATTGAGTATCCAATTGCTAAAGGAGATTGTATTCATGTTCCTGAGAATACTGAACATCAATTTCGTAACACGGGGGAAGTAAAAATGAGTAGAGTCACCGTGAATCCTGTAAGCTCTGTTGAATGAGAACTAGTCTGCTAGGTCTATTTTCACAATAATAGCGGCATTTACTACAAGAGAATAATCACCTGAACCTTTTCGCCCTTCGATTTCGAGGCCTCCGTCCACAATATTGATTATGCCATTTCCATGAGGGAGTTCATCCAATAGGATTTGCTCATTTATTTCTTTTGGTCTTGTTGTTGCGATTGTTACTTCAACTATCATGTTTTTAGAAGTATCTGGTCCAAACAATCCCAGGAACATTAAACTGCTTTGGTGGATTGCATTCCATACTCCTCTTCTGGCCGCTTCTGTTGGGTTTTGACCATGTAAGTCAATTCCTGTACCGAATTCTATTATTGCTGGTTGTAGAGACATTATTGCTCCTTGAATTTTTTAGTTTTTAAAATATCGAGCTACGAAATCCCATGCCCCATCTTTGTAATATCGATGAGCTCCGTCGCCAATGTACAATTGACAGTGCTCTGATGCGTTAGCGAATTTATAGATGAATTTAACTTTAGAAAAAGCATATTTCACAGATGTAATAGGAAATATTGGATCAGTTCGACCCGCAATCACTTTGAAGGGTCTCGGAGTGATTAGACCAGCAATGTCATACATTTCTCCAAGTCTTAGGATTCCAGGAACATAATTGCAATCACAATGTCTCATAGCTCCTATGCTTCCTTTGAAAGTACAAAAATAACAACTGGGAATTGCAACTGATATCCTAGTATCCAGTGCTGCAGTGAATAAAGTAATTGTGCCACCCCCTGAATTTCCAGTCATCGCAATTTTGGATTGATCTATTGGTAGCTTCTCTATCGCCCATGAGATTATACATTGCATGTCCCATACTCTTTCACCAATTGGGGTACGGCCTACCAAGAGGTCGTGCATTAATTGTTCTCTACAGGAATAAGTTTTATCTTCTTTGATATCTTCATTTGTTCTAGTTGCACCGAATGCTCTCGTTGTTGGTGCAATGGCTATGTAACCTTCTTTTACTGCCTGAACTGCAATATCACGATCTCCTCCATACATATGTTGGTACTCTGTTTCATTTTTTGAAATACCTACATACATATCAGGTGGATTATGTCCGTGAGGAGTGATGACTAGGGGTAATGCTTTTTGTCCTGATATTGGTTTAAGAACATAAAATGGTAAAGGCACAGTTGGTTCTACCAAAATAGTCCATTCTTCTCGGATGTAATTATCTATTTCTATTGAACTATGGCAAGTAGCTATAGGAACATGGTTTTTTAGGTCATGTTCCAATAATTCAAGACCTAGGTACGATCTTAATTTTGCTCTAAATTGATTTTGCCAAGATGAAAAATCTTGAATTTTATCTTTGTTGAACTCAAATTCAGGTTGGAAGATTTCATAGGTTTTGTTGAAGTGAACTGTAGAATTGTAAGTCATGATTATCTCTCTCGATATAAGAAGGTTAAATTAATTGGATTATATAATATTGGAGAAATTAAATTACTTAGGTTATAGTCACTAAAAGTACATTAGTTTGGAGATTTTACCCATGGATCAACGCCCGAATATCCTTTTTGCTTTTGCTGACGACTGGGGAAGATATGCGAGTATATATCGTTCATTTCAAGCAGAAAATTCGCTTAATCATTTAATCAGTACACCGAATTTTGAC
>CAZWTJ010000060.1:0-8363 GCA_964637555.1 uncultured Dehalococcoidia bacterium
GCCAGATTTCGTTCCTGTGACGCTGACATATGTGCACCTCTCATTCAACTTAGAAAAATTTATATCACTTGGGAAACGCGCGAATTATAGCAGAATCTAAGATCTTTGTCATCCTATATCATTTTAAAAAATCCAGTGTCTGTTTGGCCTCGATTTGAGTGTTTAGATCTATGGTTTATACATCCACTACTACGTTTTCTAATATTCCAATATCTTCAATTTCTACCTGTACAGTGTCATTCTCTAATAAAGAAAATTCTGGCGGAGGAACAACTCCAGTTCCTGTTATTACGACAGTCATATTTGGCACAGTATTGGATTTTTGAAGCCAGTTAGCAAGATCATTTATTCCTCGTGCCATCTGATTTGTGTTGGTTTGCCCTGAAAAAACCTCGTTCCCCTCCCTAATTACACGACAACTGACCTGCAGATTCTGAGGATCAGTTATTGATTGAGAAGATACAAAACAAGGTCCGATAGAGCAAGATTGATCATAGACTTTTGCTTGCGGTAGATATAATGCATTCTCACCTTCGATTGATCTAGAACTCACATCGTTTCCGCAAGTGAATCCGCACACCTCTCCATTGAATATAACAAATCCCAATTCGGCTTCTGGAACATCCCAGGTTGAGTCAGTTCGAATCCCAATATCATCTAAAGGGCCCATACATCGGTCAGATGTAGATTTCAAGAAAATTTCGGGTCGGTCAGCCGCGTAGACTTCAGAGTATAAGTCAGGAGTCTCACTTTCTCTTCTTCGCTCCATCTCACTACTTTTATATGTAACTCCGGCAGCCCAAACTTCAGGGGGATCAAAGGGGCGCAATATTTGAAAGTCTGCATCATTGTCAACGGTGAAGCCTATATCGGATATTTCTACTTCCAATGGATTGTTTGATTTGTCTAGGATATTCGTTGCAATTTCATCAATTGTCTTGTTGGATAAATTTGATGCTGACAATAGTTGATCTACAGAAATGATATCCGAGTCTATGTGGCTTAGACTAATCAAAAGAGTTGGTTTAACCTGTACTGCTAGGAATTCACCGAAAGACTCGTGAAAAAGTTTGAAGTAACGCATTTTTTCTCCTTAATTGTTTCCTGAATTAAATTACTTATGATAATTATTAAAATTTGGTCTCCCATTTTCGCAAAAGTGTGAATTGTTCAGATACCGGCAAAATAAAAGGCCTATTAATTCTAATCTTGTTTAGTGATTCTTCTACCGAAAGATTGTGTTCTTTGATAAGCCAGGCTGCGACGATAGTCACTGATCTTCCGACTCCGGCTGCGCAATGAACATAGACCTTTCCATTTTCATGAATTGAATTTTGGATAAACTCTACTCCTTCCCGCAACTCATCTTCAGTAGGAGCTGTATCATCAATCACCGGAAGGTAGAGATACTTGTTGCCTGACAAATCAAATACCGCATCATCAAACTCTTTTCTTAGATTTAGGATGTTGGTTATTCCATTTTTGTTCAATTTATTTAGACCTTTTGCGCCGAATTGTGAGCCAACAAAAACTTGATCTGTCACTTTACATTGAGAAAGTATTGGAACTCCTGTCAGTTTTGTAAATGCTCTCGAAAAAGCCCATATCAGCGCTATTTTTGGACCACTGTTTTGGTAATGCTTAATAAAAAGACCCAATGGCTTAAATATTGAATTCAGTGTTTTGTTGAAGATCAATGGTAGGAATTATCTGAAGTATTTTCTTGGGATAAGGAATGTTTTTCTTGAATATTAGTAATTTTGAGTTGTGCATCAGTTAATCTTTTTAAGCAAATTTCTGAAAGCATCATACCTTGCTCGTATAAATTTGTTGCTTGATCTAAAGATAGATTTCCCTGGTCTAAACTGGAAACTGTATCATTAAGTAAAGCCAAAACTTCTTCGAATGATGAATTTTCAAACTGATCTGGGGTTAAATTTAAATTGTCAGACATCTGTTTCCTCCATTGGAAAGTATAACAAAAAACTCTTAGGTATCTGTGGATGGTTTTTGAACAACAGCCCCAAAAGATCCGGATTTTACAGTGATTTTGAGATGCTCTTTGTCTACTAGATTGTTAGGGTCGGTGACAATTTGGTTGTTACTATCATGAACTACTGAATAACCACGGTTTAATGTATTCGCTGGACTCAGAGAATTTAATTGATCGCGTGAATTCGAGATTGCGAGATTTTGTAAATGCAGAAATTGTTCTAGGGAAGTTATTGTTTTTTCAGATAGGGTATCTATATCAAGTTTGTATGAATCGAAATCAGGCAAATTCGAAGATAATGAATGATTTGCAATCCGTAGATTATTTTCTACCATCCCAACAAAGGATGAAATTCGTTCCAACATAAGGTTTTTGGAGTTGATGATTTGTTCTTTTAGAAGATTTTGGTCGGGCATAACTATTTCGGCCGCCGCTGAAGGAGTGGCTGCTCGTACATCGGCTACCAAGTCTGAGATCGTTATATCTGTTTCGTGACCAATAGCACTAACGACTGGTATGGAACAGGTGAAAATTGCACGAGCGAGAAGTTCAGTATTGAAAGATTGCAAATCTTCATTTGACCCTCCTCCGCGAGCTAAAATGACTACATCGAGGGAATTAGTTTGACTAACTAGTTCAAAGGCATGAACTAGTTCTGATAAAGATTCTTCTCCTTGAACTTTTGATGGGATTAAGACTAACTCAACATTTGGATATCGTCTTTTAGTAACCGTTTGAATGTCATGCCAAACGGCGCCTTCTTGGGATGTGATTACAGCAACAGATTTGGGAAACATTGGCAGAACTCTCTTTCGAGTATCAGAAAATAGCCCCTCAGCCTCCAAACGTGCCTTAATTTGTTCTAGCTCCATTTGCAGACTACCGAAACCTCCGGCCTGCACAATTTCTGCAATCACCTGAAGATCACCTCGAGCGTTGTATACTGAGGTGCGCCCCTGAATAATTATTGTTTGACCTTCTTCGATATTTTCTGCACCTTTTCCAGAACTGAAAAGGACACATCTGATTATAGAATCGCCGTCACTAAGATTGAAATAGTGGTGTTTTGCTGCAGATTGGAAATCACTTGTAACTTCACCCTCTACCCAAACATCCTGTAGTATTCCGTCACTCTCTAAGACGTTTTTAATATAGCCGACCAATTGCGATACTGAGTAAATTGAAGGCATATTCAGACTCTATTTAAGTATTCGCTAGTACGCGTGTCGACTTTTACCACATCTCCAGGGTTGACAAACAAAGGCACTTGAATCGATAAACCAGTTTCAAGTGTGGCTGGTTTTGTTCCTCCCTGAGCAGTATCTCCTTTTAATCCTGGATCGGATTGGGTAACTTTTAAGTCGACAGAAGTGGGAAGCTCTACTGTAATTGGCATGTCGTTGAACATTAAGAGTGTAATGTCTAGATCTTCAACAATAAATGATTTGTTGTCTCCAAGTTGGGATTCATCAAGGGGGAATTGTTCAAATGTTTCGTTGTCCATAAAGTAATGCAAACCATCTTCTTCATAAATAAATCGAGTTTTACGGCGATTGACGTCTGCAGGGGTAAAAGTTACATCAAATCCACTGAACGATTTTTCTGTTAGTCTGCCATTGCTAAGTGCACGCATTCTAATACGCATAGTTGGGGCTCGTTGTTGCATCTTGTTATGTTTATAGTCAACAATTATGTATGCCTCTCCATCTATTTCGATAGCCATTCCTTTACGTAGCTCACCATAATTTAGGGTCATCTATTTCTCCAACAATATTGAAAAGGTTTATCCATTTGAAAAATTTAATTTGTTTGCTTGGCTTAATATTTTCGTAGATCCATGCTCTAAAGTAACAATATCCTCAATTCGTACTCCCCCCCAGCCTGAAATGTATATTCCTGGTTCAACAGTAAAGAACATTCCTTCTTGTAATATATCCTCAGATTTAGGTCCTAGCACTGGGGATTCATGTACTTCCAGCCCTACTCCATGACCTAAGCTGTGCCCAAAATTTTCTCCATATCCTGAATTAGAAATTACATCTCTGGCGATCTTATCAGCATCTCCTGCGGTAAGCCCATTGCTGATTGAGGCTTCAGCTGTAGTTTGAGCATCAAGAACTATAGAATATATTTTCTTAAAAAATTCATCAGGCTCTCCAATAAAAATTGTTCTGGTAAGGTCACTGCAGTATCCCTTGTAGATAGCTCCCATATCAATTACGACTGGGTCTCCAGATTGAATCACTGTGTCATCTGGTCTGTGATGTGGGAGAGCGCCATTACCTCCAGCTCCTACGATAGTTGGAAATGATGGGCCATCAGCTCCTAGGTCTCTCATTTTCTTCTCCAATTCCCACGCCACTTGACGTTCTGTCATTCCTGGAGTGATTAATTCCTTTACAGTATCTAGGGCTTGATCTGAAATCTCGATTGCCTTACTAAGAAGGGATGACTCTTCCGAGTCCTTTATAAGCCTCATATTTTCTAATAGCCCAGAAGTAGGAACAAAATCGGTAGATTTGTCTTTTGGCAATTTTTGGAGAGAAGAATTAAACGCAGAGTGAATTGCATAGCTCAAATCTTGACTTTCGAAACCGATAGATTGCAAATTCATTGATTGCGCAATTTCTGTTAGCCAATCAGAACCCCCTGAAATTCTATGAATTTTATACTCAGGGCTTTGCGCAGTTGCTTGTTCGATATAACGGAAATCAGTTGCCAGAATGCTTTCGGTTTTTGAAATGATTAAATAACCTGCTGATCCCGTAAAACCAGACAAATAATGACGATTTTCAGGGGATGATATCAATAGTGCATCAAGAGATTGGTTTGCGATTAGTTTTTGGGCTGTTTCGATACGTTTTTTAATCATTTCACCTTCCTGTGATTTAAATTTGCGAAGTAATTTAGAGCCATTAAGTAGCCATTAGAACCGAATCCGGCTATTTGGCCAATACACAAGTGGGCAATTACTGATCTACGCCTAAATTCTTCACGTGAATGGATATTTGACAAGTGGACCTCAATAGTTGGAATTTTGGAATCAGATATTGCATCAGCTAGAGAGAGCCCATAGTGTGTAAGGGCCCCAGCATTCATAATCATTCCGTCGTATTCGTCAGTATTCTGTTGAATAAAATCAATTAAATCTCCTTCGTGATTTGATTGGAAAAAATTAACAAATAATCCTAACTCACCCCCTTTAGAAGAAATCGAATTATTGATTTCTTCCAATGTGAGAGTCCCGTAGATATTAGAGTCTCGTCGTCCCAAAAAATTTAGGTTAGGTCCATTAATTATAAGAATTTTCATAGAATAATCACTTTCATGTTCCTATATTATACAAAGAGGATTTTTCTTGGAAGTATCTGAGGGGATTTGATTGAAAAGGAGTGTTATATCAATATTAATTGTTTGATTTTGCTCTGGGGTGAGCGTTTAGGTAAACTTTTCTCGCTTGATCCGAGGTCACATGAGTATAAATTTGAGTCGTTGAGGGGTTTGAGTGGCCTAACAATTCTTGGACCACTCTCAAATCTGCGCCTCCTTCTAATAAATGTGTTGCAAAAGAATGCCTAAGAGTGTGGGGATGAATATCACCGCTTATAGATGCAGAAATGGAATAATTACGTACCTTTTGTTGAACACTTCGTTGTGTTAAACGTCCTCCATATTTGTTGAGAAATAGAGCGTCCGCCCTTTGTAATTTATTAAGGACTGGTCGAGAGTGTCCTAGATATTGTTTTAGAGCAATTTTTGCCGCAGATCCTATTAATACCATTCGCTCTTTTCGGCCTTTCCCAACAACCTTAATTTCTCCAGAATTTAATCTTATGTTTGAAATGTTCAGATTGGTCAGTTCACTCACCCTCAATCCTCCCGAATATAAAAGTTCTAGGATTGCTTTGTCTCGAATTCCAAACACATCAGATTTTTTTGGGGTATTCAAAAGTTTTTTGGCTTCATCTTGAGACAGGAATGACGGCAGTCTTGAAGCTGTTTTCATAGATCCGTATTTTGGAAGCGGATTTAATTTAATTTCACCGATTGTTTTGGCCCATTTCAAAAAAATTCTTAGAACACTTAATTTTCTTGCGACACTTGCTCTAACGTATCCATGTTTTAGTAATGAGGAAAGATATTCTCTGAGATTGTTCTTGTTAAGATCTTGGAATTGTAAAATTTGATTAGTAGACATAAATTTATGAAGTGGAGCTAAGTCAGAAAGATAGTTTCGTATCGTGAGATCTGAAAGTCCCCTTTCACCCCGTAGATAAGATTCGAAATTACTGATCTTTGTATGCCAGATTTGAGGTTTCATAACAAAAGACTACAGAGTATCTGCTGTTACTGCCATACGTTAGTGGTACTTAAAAACCCAAGATTTAAGAATTGCTTGATGTTGCAGAAATTTTTTCATCTTGAGTAATTGGTGGGTCATTGGTGAAATATTCACAATCGGGATATCTGCTACATCCAAAAAATGTCCTAGAACCTCGGCGCCTGGATCGGCGTTCTACAATATCCCCCTCTTCACATTCAGGGCATTTGATTCCAAGTGGCATTGATTTTGCATTTCGGCATTTTGGATAAGCGCTACATGCCATGAATTTCCCATTGTCGCTTCGACGTCTTTTAATTACCATTGGGGAATTACATTTGTCACAGATTTCCTCTGTTTCCTCTGGTTCGACCGTTGGACGAGGTGGTAGAATGTCGCCGTTTTCATCTATCGCCATTGTTTGGCGGCATTCGGGGAACGCTGTGCAAGCAATAAACTTACCATTCCTGCCAAGGCGAATGACCATAGGGCTATTGCATTCTGAACATATGTGATCGGTCTCTTCGTCTAATTTTTCTCTAGGAACTCTATCTGCTGTTTCCAAAACATTACTTACGAGTGGTTCAAAGTCTTCGTAAAATTCTGTAAGCATTGGGGCCCATGACTGTTCACCTTCATCAATATTATCCAATTGTTCTTCAATTTGTGCGGTGAATCCAACATCAATTACATCTGGAAAATTTTCGTTGAGAAAGTCACTTACAGCTATTCCAATATTGGTTGGGTGCAATGCACGTTGTTTTCTTTCAACATATTGACGAGAAATGATTGTGTTGATTATTGAAGCATAAGTACTAGGTCTGCCAATTCCTGATTCTTCTAAGGTTCTTATAAGACTGGCTTCGTTGAATCTAGGAGGGGGTTGCGTAAATTTTTGATTGGGAGTGATTTTCTGACAATGCAAAAGTTCATTTTCTGAAATAACAGGCAGTTTTGCATCTGATTCTTCTGATGAAGATTCATCATCGGTGGTGAGAATCTTGAATCCTGGGAATTTTTCTATTCTTCCAGAAGCTCGGAAAAGATAATTTTTGTTGTCCGAGCCATTTGCAGTTATATCTAAAGTGGTTACATCATATTCAGCGTCAGGCATTTGGCTTGATACCATGCGTTTCCAAATTAATTCATATAGACGCATTTGATTTTTATCTAGAGAAGATTTTAGACTTTCTGGTGTCCTGAAAATTGATGTGGGACGAATCGCCTCGTGTGCCTCTTGTGCTCCTTGTACCCTTTTAGAATATATCCGAGGAGTCTTCTGTTTAAAATCTTCGCCAAAATGTTCAACAATGAATTTTGAAGTTTCAGTAAGTGCTGCCTGGGAAACATTTGTTGAATCGGTACGCATATAAGTTATCAACCCAACTCTTTCTGAACCATTAACTTCAATGCCTTCATATAATTGCTGCGCTAGCCGCATGGTGTTTTGAGCATTAAGCCCTAATTTCGTCGAGGCGCTTCTTTGAAGAGTACTAGTAATAAATGGGGCGGAAGGTCTTTCTTTTATTGGTCGAGTTTTACAAGATGAAACCAAAAATTCTGAGTTGCTTAAATTCTCTGGTATTTGTTTCGCCGTAGATTCATCGTCTATAGCAATTTTCCATTTTGATTTCGCGCTTCTCCGAACCGTTGATCCATCTATGCTATGTAATATTGCAGGAAAGGCAGTTTGATCTATGTGTTCAGAAGACTTCGAGAATAATGTTTCAAGAATCCAATATTCTTCTGAATTGAAATTATTTCGTTCTTTTTCACGATCTGTAATCAATTTTAACGCAACAGATTGAACTCGTCCTGCAGATAGCTTGTTGCGAATTTTCCTTCTTACGACATCGCTTAGTGGGTATCCAATCAATCTATCCATCATGCGTCGTGCTTGTTGTTGGTTGACAAGGCTTACATTTAGGGGCCTAGGATTTTCAAAAGCATGTTGGACTGCCGCTTCTGTAACTTCATGAAAAATGACCCTACGGGCTTTTTCTTTTGGTATCCCTGTTGCTTCCATTAAATGCCATGATATTGCTTCTC
>CAZWTJ010000061.1:0-8344 GCA_964637555.1 uncultured Dehalococcoidia bacterium
ACTAAAGTTATGCATATCATAATAGTTACAGAAACTTTGTCAAAAGGATCGCAAAAGAACAAGTCTTGAAAGATTATTCACCTACGGTGAAAATACAACCACAGATACAACCACTGGAGAAAATGTTTCCTGAGTATCCAGTAGGTGCAGGAATGTTTCATATCCCTGCATCATCTGGCAGAAATCCGACTGAATCGTAGTAGATACTGTTTCAGCCTGTGTCCCTGTGTAGTGAGCTTCCTATCGGATACGTAGGAGGTCACTAAGAGAGACCAGTACGGGTTCAAGGCACCAGCCTCTCAATCAATCAATTTTACCTAGTGCAGGTTCACACCACACTAGAACCTAAAAATTCAGGCCTGATCAATTACATTGTAATAGTTTATTATGCAATACACAAAATCAAGAACATTAGACACTTCGATCATTAACTGTTTTTAATTTGGATTTGTCTTTTTAATGCCTCTAAATAATAATAATCTGCATAGTTAATAGAAGAATCTATTTCACTGCCACCGGGTTTATTTCCTGTACTATGTAAAAGTAAAAACCCTCCATTTGTCCCAATCTCAGCACGATAATTTTTGGAACTGAGTGACTCCAATATTCTGTCAGCATTTCGAATATAAAATTCACTTTTTGTTGGAACATATTCACTTAATTCATACAACGCAGATGCAATTAAAGATCCCGCTGACGCATCTCTTGGTTCTTCAGAAACTTGTGGTGCATCATAATCCCAGTGTGGAATCATATCATCTGGTGCATTATCTAAAATGTATGCAGCAATCTTTTGGGCAAAATCAAGATATTGTTCATTTTTAGTTTCACGATAACACATGACATAACCATAAAAGCCCCACGCTTGACCTCGAGCCCAAGCCGATTCATCACTTAATCCTTGATGTGTTTGTTTTTGAATTACTTGACCACTATCAGGATCATAATCAACAACATGACAACAAGTAAAATCTTCACGATAATGATTCTGCATTGTCGCATCTGCATGTCTCAGGGCAACATCTCTATACTTTGATTCTCCAGTAATTTTACTTACCCAAAAAAGCATCTCAAGATTCATCACATTATCTATAATTACTGGAAATTTCCAATCTCCCCAATCCCAAGAACGAAGACAGCCAACTGCAGGATTAAATCGTTTAATCAATGTGTCTGAAGCTTCAATAATGACATTTTTGTAATCTTCAATTCCAGTAATTCTAAAGGCATTACCGTAGCTACAAAAGATAATAAATCCTAAATCATGAGTATTAGTACGATTTTTAGCCTCATCAAGTTTTAACGTATTCACTGTTGCGGCGTCTTTCCATTTTTCATCGCCGGTCAACTCGTACATATACCACAAACTTCCTGGAGGAAATCCGCAAGTCCAGTATTGAGGTGAGCCCAACATTAATCCATCCGCTTCAGAAAAACTCCTAGGGACTTCATTAGTATCGGGAGTCGATTTCAGGAAATACGTAAATTGCGTGGCAAGCTCGGAAATTAAAAGATCAGATTTCATAGCGTAATAGTACTGAAAAAAAAATAAATCGCAAGTACCCTTATCAAATTCCTACAACTTAGGCCTAAACAATTCAAACACATCGGATGTTGAACAATATTTATCCCCAGTCAAACTCGAAACTGGATTAAGTTTCTTATGGTTGACGTGATATCCAGAAATCATTTCATCATAAATATGAAGAAAAACCACCTCACCCAAAATCAAATCATGATCAGCATCTAACTCAATAATCTGGTCTAATTTACATTCAATATTTACCGGACTTTCTTTAACCCTTGGAGGTCTGATTTTCTCAGAAGGGACCTGAGTTAGGCCTGCAACATCAAATTCATTAACCTCTTTTGGATATTCTCCTGAAGTAAGCATCATAGCGTCTGCGATTGATTTTGAAACGAAGTTGACGACAAATTCTCGCGTATCCCGAATATTTAACAATGTATCAGTTGTATTACTTGCAAATAAAATCATAGGAGGTTCTTCAGCCACTTCAGTAAAAAAGGAAAACGGAGACAAATTTACCAATCCATTATCCGAAATGGTTGATACAAATGCTATCGGACGAGGTGCTACAACACCAGCAAGCACCCTATTAAAATTTTCAAAGTTATTTGGATCGATTATCACAATGGTTCTCCTAAAATCAAAAAATCTTGGGCTAGTAAGGATCCACCCTATACTCTGAAACTACTCTATCATCCAAATCAAAACCTAAACCAGGTCGATTTGGAACTAACATTGATCCATCATTAGAAATTTCAAATTTGGGTTCAAGCAAATTTTCCACGAGGTCAGATTTAGGAAAAGCAATCGGGAATTCAAAATATGGCATATTGGGGGCAATTGCAGCTAAATGGATCTGAGCTGCAACACCTACAACGTGGCACCATGTATGAGGAATACATAAAGACCCGAAACGATACGCATCTTCAGCAATATTAAGTATCTCATGCATCCCTCCAGCACGAACAGCACTTGGTTGAACCACATCTAAACTCCCACGTCGTAAAAGATCAGCAAATTCATGACGAGTACTGAACCCCCAATCTCCAGCAGCAATTCGAACATTAGTTGATTTAACTAACTTCCGATATCCATCAATATTATCAGCGGGTAGGGGAGCTTCAACGAAATATGGTTTAAATGACTCAATCGCATTAATAGTTTCCAATGCTTGGCCTACATCTCTCCACCGATTTTGAACATCAATCATCAAATCTCGTTTAGGCCCTAATATCGATCTAGCTTTCTCGACCACCATTACGTCTGTATCAGTATCTACATTTCCAAACTGACCAGGCCATTCCTCAATCTTCACAGCTTTTAGTCCTTTTGAAATCGCTTGATTCAAACGATCTTCTAACTCCTCTAAATCTGCCCCAGGAGGATATACTGTTGCATATGGGGTAACTCTTTCTAAAGGGTCCACATCACTCGCACTAGTAGTAAATGATTTCCAAATTAATTCGTGAACAGGTTTTCCTACTGATTTCCCATAAATATCCCATAAAGCTGTTTCTATAGCCCCAATAGCCGCAATTACAACTCCTCTTCTACCAAACACCCCTGTAGAGTTATACATTTTCTGCCATAACCTCTGCACATTGGTAGGATCTTCTCCAACAATTAATAATTCTAGCCCTTGAGATGATCTAATAATCGCATCTATAACAAGGCTAGGAGCTTCACACTGCCCAATGCCACTAATCCCCTCATCAGTGTGAACCCGTACTAGGGTAATATCATATGCACCATTTATTGATTGAGAATTTTGCGATTCACTAAAAGATGGATTCCAAGAGGTGACTTTACCATCAGATTTATCCCGAAGGGCAATTGTTTCTACTTTGGTTATAATCATTATTGCTCCTATCAAAAAATGCTATCATGCGCTTGGTTGGTTACAATATTTTATCTTAATTTAATACATGTCAATTACTTAGGGAGATTAAAGTGGAAAGTAACAATTTGGTAACACTGAAAGATTATGAAGAAGCATCTTATAAAAAAATGTCGAAAGAATTACATGACTATGTCAGGGCAGGGGCGCAAGATGAAATAACACTTCGAAGAAATCGACAAGCACTAGATGATATTCTAGTCAATCCACGAATCTTTCAAAGTATCGATCCCCGTAATTTGTCTACATCAGTATTAGGAACTCAAATCGACATTCCAATAATGTTGACTCCCGCAGGAGGCCAACTTCATATGCATACTGATGGAGAACTGGGTGCTGCTAGAGCAGCAAATAGATGTGGAACAATTTACTCAACACCCACAAATGCCGGATATTCCCTCGAAAAAATTGCCTCGGAAACCGACGGTCCAAAATGGTTCCAAATTGGCCAACACTCCAAAGAAATTCAAGAACATTTCGTAAAACGAGCCGAAAAAGCAGGCTACACAGCAATTATTCTTACTGCAGATGCTCCGGTTCCTAGTCGTAGAGAAAGTGAAATCAGAAACAATTTCTCAATTCAAGACCATTTAAGCTGGGGGAGTGTAGAAGGATATGAGGAGTTTTTACTGTCTGATCCAGCTCTAAGACAATACATCAAAGGCAAATCTGACGACAATCGTCTCTCATCAGGGACAGGAGATAAACCTATGACGTGGGATGATATGAACTGGTTTAGAAGCCTAACGAATCTACCGATAATCGTTAAAGGAGTGAGAACACCCGAGGACGCTGAACTATGCTTACAATCCGGATTCCAAGCTATTACTGTTTCTAATCATGGAGCCCGGCATATGGATGGAACAAAATCCGCAATAGAAGCGTTAGCAGAAATTGCGCCCGTTGTAGATGGAAAAATAGATGTATTCTTTGATTCTGGGATTAGAAGAGGATTAGATGTACTCAAAGCACTATGCCTAGGAGCAAAAGCAGTTTTAATCGGCCGTCCAATTTTCTGGGGATTATGTGTTGATGGAGAAACAGGAATATTTAACATTCTGAAAATTCTAGAAACTGAGCTAGATATTGCAATGGCATATCTCGGAGTAAAAAATGTCTCTGATCTCAACAGGTCCTTTCTGTCAATAAAATAGTATTCACAGGAACATATTTAGGAAATTATCGCAAACTGCACTATAAAGTATATTTATTAATCTCAAATAGATATACAATTAAGTTTGAATTAATTTTCCCCACAAGGACGTTTCCTGGATTTCAAAGATCTCAATTTAGAAAATAGACTTTTAGACGCTATTAAAGTAGTGGGATATACAAATCCTACACCTATCCAAGAGAAAGCTATCCCTGTAGCACTTGAAGGAAGAGATGTATTAGGGCTTGCTCAAACTGGAACTGGAAAAACCGCAGGCTTTTTACTTCCCATTCTCCAACATTTAATGAACGGCAAGCTACGTTCTCCAAAAGCATTGATCCTAGCACCAACACGCGAACTGGCTGAGCAAACTTATGAAGCATCTCTTGATTTAGCAAAATTTACTAAAATCCATAGCACTGTTGTCTACGGAGGCGTCAATAAAGCCAGACAAATCAAGGCAATGAAGCGTGGAATTGAAATCTTGATAGCATGCCCTGGCAGACTACTAGATCACATAAATGAAGGAAACATAGATCTCTCAGGTATTGAGATTTTGGTACTTGATGAAGCGGACACAATGTGTGATATGGGATTTTTACCCGATATCAAACGGATTCTCACATTTATTCCAAAAGAACGCCAAACACTTTTTTTTGCAGCAACGATGCCCAATGAAATCCGAAAACTTTCAAACACAATTTTGAACAACCCGGAGTCAATTCAAATCGGTAAAATTGAGCCGGCAAAAACCGTGTCACATGTGTTGTATCCCACTACTGAATTCCTACGGAAACCGATGCTGTTAGAGTTATTGAAAACCACTCCAACAGGGAGAGTAATTATATTCTCGAGAACGAAATATAGAGTACGTAGATTAGAAAGTGACTTACTAAAAGCAAAATTTCGGGTCGCCGGACTTCAAGGCAACATGTCCCAAAACAAAAGAAATCAAGCAATAAATGGCTTTAAAAATGGAAAGTTTGACATTTTAGTTGCCACTGATGTGGCATCCAGGGGGATTGATGTCTCTGAAATTTCACATGTAATTAATTTTGATATTCCAAACACAGTTGATGCTTATATTCATAGAATAGGAAGAACTGGAAGAGCCGAAGCAACTGGTGAGGCTATTAGTTTTTCGACACCCGAAGACGAATCAATGATCAACAAAATTGAACGTACGCTAGGATCCAAAATTAAAAGATGTAAATTAGAGGATTTCGATTACAGGGGATTTGATAAAAAGGTTAAATCATTGAGTTCAACCAAACCCAATAACAGAAGTAACTTCCAAAGACGTCGTCCTAGAAGAACTCACAAGCGATCAAACAACTGATCTATTGCTATCTGTCGCGAGCGTCATGAACAAATCTACCTATTAATTTCCCTTCTTTTGATACAACATTTGTATAAGGAAACTTAACTGTCAACGTACAAGCATGTCCTGGCGCAGCAATTACAAAATCACCAACATTCAAAGATGTGCCATTAAGCTTTACTACCCCATGCTCCTCATTTTGTAATACAAGTTCCGTATCAGGATACTGAACTAACTTAAATCTATGCTCCAAGGGCTGATCTGAAGAACAAGATTTAGATCCAATATCAATTGTCACGGTCCCCATTTCTAGATCTTCATCAATCACTTGTCCCAAAACCAAGCTAGCAATCTCAAATCCCAATTCATTCATTTGAGAATTCCTGCTATCCCAATATATCCATGTTCCAGGTGTTGGTCTAATATTTGGATGATCTACATAATGTTGGAAAGACCAAGATCCCCCAGCTAAATTATCCCTAACCTCTATTCCATTTTTATTTGCTTCATCCCAAATTTCTTCCATTTTAGAAATGTTGTCTTTTACAATATTGGCCCTCTTTTCGAAATCAGGAATATACGTAGTTTCTCCATCAAAAACGTGTAATCCAATAGGAACAATGCCACCGGTTTTCTCAATGGATTGATAGAATTGATTCGCCTCTTTACCTGGCTGAACTCCAGTACGACGCATTCCAGTATCCAAGTCCATATATACCCCAATATCTGCTCCACTTCGTTTAGAAGCTTCCGACAAAAGATTTAAATGAAGTCTAGTACTCGCAATCGCCATAAAAGTTGTATCAGGAAAAGATTCAACAAGATTTGAAAATCTTTCTAGCTTTCTCGGATGAACCATAGGATATGCAATAACAACCTCACTACCACCACATCCTGCCACCATCTCAGCTTCCTTAAGGGTTGCACATTTAAACGATTTGATCCCCTTTTCTAATTGCATTTTAAGAACATCGGAAGACTTATGAGTTTTAGAATGGGGAACAATTTTCTCAGGATCTCCACAAATCCTTATGATTTCATCAATATTTTCTTGAACAATATGGGGATACGTTATCATCGCAGGAGTGTCTAACTCAGTAGGATTAGATAGTTTGTATATTCCTTGTTGCATAATTCCACCTTGTGTAAATAGTTCTGATTATAAGGACTATTGCGTTGTATCAACCAAAGGAATCCATTTTTCATTACTAATTAAGCTTTTAACAACTGCATTAATAAAATACATCCCCCTTACTCCATCCCTTACATTTGGATAGTCTGGAGAAAAATCTTGATTTTTAGTCCCCTCAATCACTGTCGATAAATCTTCTGCAAAGGCACGATATATATTTGCAAATGCTTCGATATAACCTTCGGGATGACCTGCTGGAAGGCGCACATTCGAAGATGCAAGTGTTCCAACAAAATCTGTTGCCGTTCGTCTAATTTCTGCAGGCCTATCGCCAAATCTTACCCAAAGAGAATTTGGCTCCTCTTGGGCCCATTCTAAAGTTCCTTTTTCCGCATATATTCTTATCTTTAGAGCATTTTCCATACCAATCGCTACCTGGCTAGCCCACAAAATCCCTTTTGCACCATTATTAAATCTTAAAAGCACACTTCCATCATCATCTAATTGCCTCCCTGAAACAAAAGTTGTTAGATCTGCACAAACCTCTGAAATTGAGAGCCCCGTAATATATTCAGCCAAATTTGCGCAATGAGTGCCTATATCCCCCATACATGAAGAAGGGCCTGCCTGAGCAGGATCAGATCTCCAAGCTGCTTGTTTGTTCCCAACATTCTCAATTGCATCTGCCAGCCATCCTTGCGGAGACTCAACGACCACTTTTCGAATTAATCCTAAATCTCCATTTAGTATCATCTGACGAGCTTCTTTAACCATTGGATAACCCGTGTAATTGTACGTCAAACAAAAAATCAGACCTGAATTATTTACTTCTTCTTCAAGCCTAAGAGCTTGATCTAAATTCATTGTAATAGGCTTATCACAAACTACATGAAAACCAGCACTAAGAGCTTCTTTAGCGACGTCATAATGAAAATTGTTTGGAGTTACAATTGATATAAAATCTACCTTTTGCTCATCACCCAATGCACTCTCACAGGCAATCATATGTTTGAAATCATCATAAATACGATCAGATGAAATTAATAAATCACGCCCACTTAACATGGATTTTTCTGCGGTGCTACTGAAAGCACCAGCAACTAATTCAATTTGATTATCCATTTGAGCAGCAATCCTATGAATCGGACCAATCAATGATTCTCTGCCACCTCCAACCATTCCCATTCTGATTTTTCTATCCATTTTAAATCCTCGAACTCAGTATGATTACTAATAAAACTACTCAGTTTGATTCCACTTTATACTTTCGGGCCTATTAATCAAATCAATCTTATAAGGATCAATTTCACCTT
>CAZWTJ010000062.1:0-8090 GCA_964637555.1 uncultured Dehalococcoidia bacterium
TCTCCAAATTTTTCGAGCATGGATGGCTTTCATCCCATACAGTCACTTCAAATTGTCCATATGGTGAATGTTTACACACTTTGGTAATCCATCCACCACCAGTAATTTCTTGATATTCATCCCAATTCTCTGGCCTTTGCCCAGAAACATGTATACAAACGAAACCTTTCCCCCCAGAAATAAAATTCGTCAGACCTTCTTGTTCTTTTTCATTTAAAGCAAGATCCCCATATCGGAGAGTGTTGAAAACCAATGCATCATAATTTTCCATATCTTTGCCTGACAGTAAGGATGCATCTTCAGAAACAGTCAAAGAATATCCTGCATCTGTTAAAAAGTTCTCCAATATAGGTGTTGTTTCTTTATATGGGTGATTGCCGCCAGATAACACCAAAAGTTTCATTCAATACCTCCAACATATCGTTATTCTAAACATCTCATTACGTCCGACTATGCTACTCTCATCTAATTTCAAATATCAACTATTTGCAAGATAGATCAACCCGTGCTAATCTCCGAGGGATTTTAACCAACTTTTTTTGATTTGGAGGAAACTATGAAGGCAGCTATCATGGTAGGAGCGAACGAACCCGTAGAAATTCACGATATCTCAATTGACCAACCTGGCCCACGTGAAGTCCTAATACGTACAGGTGCTTCTGGGGTATGCCATAGTGAACTCCACTTTTTACAAGGTCTATATTCACAAAACACCCCTACCGTACTTGGACACGAAGGTGCGGGAACCGTCGAAAAAGTTGGAGAACTTGTTAGTTATGTCAAGCCAGGAGATCGAGTAATCACATGTCTATCGAGTTTTTGCGGCAATTGTGAACGATGCTTATCTGGCAGGCCAAATATGTGTATGAATAAATCTGAGCTAGAACGAGAGCCTGGATCAACTCCCCGACTTAGTAAAGATGGAGAGAGCTTTTTCGCTCTGTCTGGTTTAGGGACTCATGCCGAACAAATGCTAGTTCACGAGAATGCCACTGTAAAAATTGAAGGCCACGACGACATTCCATACGAAGAGTTGGCACTTGTGGGATGCGGAGTGATGACTGGAATTGGAGCGGCTATTAACACCGCTGATGTAGAAGTCGGTGCAACTGTAGCAGTAATAGGATGTGGAGGAGTCGGCCTAAATGTAATACAAGGTGCTAACCTTGCAAACGCTGGCAAAATAATTGCGATCGATCGTCAAGAAGTAAAATTAGGTATGGCCATGCAAATGGGTGCAACAGATGTCGTTGATGCATCCGTTCATACTGATATTAGCAAACGAATATTCGAACTCACAGATGGCCAAGGCGTTGATTATTCATTCGAGGTTATCGGTTTAAAAGAAACCGCTGAAGCCGCTTTCCACATGCTCCGAAGAGGTGGAACTGCAACATTAATTGGCATGGTACCTCAAGGAACCATGCTAGAAATTCCCGCTTGGAGTTGGGGTGAAAGACGAATCCAGCATTCAAGTATTGGATCTAATCGATTCAGAGTACAAATTCCCCAACTAGTCGATCTCTATGCCCGTGGCAAAATCAAACTTGGAGAATTAGTTAGTCAAACAATGCCATTGGCAGACATTAACCTAGCATTCGAAGATATGCAAAAAGGCCAAGTAGCAAGAACGGTTCTAACTTACGACTAAATTATTTTGTTTCAAAGAGTAAGGGGGGTTAGGATATCCTAACCCCCCTTACTCTTTTAAGTAACTAACTCCACTGGGTATACAGAAAGTGGACCCCTAAATAGGTAGTCCAGTAAAGTAACCTGGTAGGTTATGCCCATTTTCGCATTCACTCTACTGGTTTACAATCTATTCAAATATAGCTCGTGCTTAAATATTCCATTGCTCTGGGGAAGACACTAAACCAAATATCCCCAAAAAGCCGAGAATCTAAAGCCTGGAAATACCAAGTGATTATCGGGTCAAGTATTAGGAAGTCAGTTCCTAGAACTATTACGCCAAAAGGCTACCAAAATCAGAATAGGAATAAGGGCTATTATCGCGCCAAATAGCAATACTGCTGCTCCAGGCCCAAGATTCAAAACAGAATCGATCTTATGTTGCAACCAAGCCAGAAGGATCGGATCTGCTGGTTCTCCATGATGAAGTAAATTGAAGATGTTAAAACTAAACATTATGACATCTCTGTGGATGAATATTGGTATCTTTCAGAAAGTTTTCGTTCATTTACTGTAACACTGCACAAAGCAGCCAAAATAAGCAATGAGCCAGCAATCGAGAATGGGAGTTCATAACCACCCGTTTTCTCAAACAAGAACCCGGTAAGATAAATGGCTATTGCTCCTCCTATTTGATGTGCAAAAGTCATGATGCCCACTATGGTGCCCATCTTTTTTAATCCATAAATATCCGCGGCAATAGATGACGTCAATGAAGCTGATGCAATCCAAGAAAGTCCTGCAACAAAAGCAAAAACCCAAATACCTAACATCTCATCAAAAACTAACAAACTACCATATGCCAAACCACGAACTGAATAAGTAATTGCTAATAAGTTTTTCCTTTGCATTAGATCAGAAACAAACCCTATAGCTACAACACCTAGTCCATTAATTCCCATCATAAAACCAAAAGCTAAAGCAGCATTTCCAGGATTCATCCCGCGATCGATTGCAAACGGAACATAATGAACCGCCATCATTGTGGTGGTAGTTCCACAAACAAAATAAGCAATACTAAGTTGCCAAATAGGCAAGCTTTTTAGAATCTCCCTCCAAGAAGCATTTGACAACCTGCTAAAAGTCTTTAAATCAGATCCTTCTGTACTCTTAGAGGTGTCAACGTTTTGTAGTTCCTGATTGTCGTGTTGACCAACATCTCTTGGGTTATTCCTTAGAATTATCAGGGCTAGAGGAAAAGCCAAAAATAGTATGAAGGCCCCTAAAACTACCCAACTCAATCTCCATCCGCCAAGAAGAATTAAATAGCTAGCAAACGGAGCAAATAAAACAGAGCCTACAGAAACTCCAGCAGAACTTACAGATAATGCAAAGCCTCGTTTTTTATTAAACCACCTCGCGATCAATGCGTGGATTGTAACAAATCCAACTCCTGTACCAGCAGTTGAAATCAAAAACCCATAAACAATAATCAGAAAAACAATATTTGATGTCAAACTCAGGAGAATAGTTGCAGCTCCGAGTACCAACAAACTTAAAGTAATTACTGTCTTCCCCCCATCGGGACGGGAATCATAGATCCATCCTATGATAGGGGTTGATAATGCGTTACAAAATACTCCGATGGCAAGAGCAAATGAAATAGTGTCTCTTGTCCAATTAAACTCTTGTTCCATGGGAATCACAAAAACGCCAAATGATGATCTAACTCCGCCACTAATTAAAGTTGCGAAAAAACAAGCAGCTAGTATAAACCAACCGTAATAAATGTTTTTTGTTTGAAAAATTCTCATATAGATTCCCAGAATAGCACCTAAAGCAATATCGCTCAATTATAAAATTTGTTTACAAATTAGAAATAGCATGTTTACATCTGAGTAACAATTTGGATAGACATTCTCTATATGATTTATATTAATATTCTCAAAAGAAGAGGTGAATTATGACTGAAAAAATTGGCTTTATTGGCCTAGGAATCATGGGAAATCCGATGAGCCAAAATCTCCTAAAAGCAGGGTTTTCACTGAATTGTTGGAACCGGACCAAATCTAGAATGGCTGAGGTAGTAGGTGCAGGAGCTGAGGCAGGAGTCTCAGCATCTGATGTAGCATCACACAGCGACATCATTATCACCATGCTAAGTGATTCCCCAGATGTTGAAGAAGTGATCCTTGGCGAAAATGGAGTTCTCCAGGGTGCTAACTCTGGATCGGTCGTGATTGATATGAGCACCATTTCTCCAAGTATCACTCGAAACATTGCACAAAAACTAAGCTCCAAAGGTATTGAAATGATGGACGCTCCAGTAAGTGGAAGTCTCCCAGGAGCATTAAGTGGAACATTATCAATTATGATCGGTGGTTCAGAAAATACATTTAATAGATGCAAGCCGATCTTCGACGTACTTGGAGCCAGAATTACTCATTGTGGTTCTAACGGAATGGGGCAAACAACTAAGCTTGCTAATCAAATAATAGGACTAGGAAATTTGGCCGCATTATGTGAAGGGCTTGTATTTGCAATCAAGGCTGGAGGAAACCCAGAAGCTCTGATGCAAGCATTTACTGGCGGTGCAGCCAATTCTTGGATGGTAGAAAATTTGGGCGAAAAAATCTTAGATGGTGACTTTCTTCCTGGATTCATGGTTGATCTCGCTCAAAAAGACCTTAGATTGGTCCAAGAAGCTGCTGCTGAATTACAAGTGCCATTACTCACCACTCCTACTGTAAGCAATTTGTTCAGAGCAGCCCAACAGCTTGGAGCAGGTTCTGATGGCATCCAAGGATATGTCAAATCTCTAGAAGCAATCGCCGGAATAAACGCTAGAAGGTGAAAATTCTCTAGCTTTACGAGGTAATTCACAATAAAATGCCTAAAACATATTGAAAAAATATGTTACATACTTGGAGTAATTACTTATGTCACAAAAAAAATTGCCATTATTACCAACTACTGTAATTGGAAGCCACTCAATGCCTGGGTGGTTCTGGACTGCAATTGAAGAAATTGAAAAGGGAAACTATGGATTAACCGATATTAGTGAAACCTATGATGATGCCGTAAATGCCGCAATTTTAGATCAGGAACGAGCAGGAATAGATATTGTTTCAGACGGAGAAATGCGTAGATGGTATTTCGTTCAAAGCTTCACAAAGAGAATGAAAGGAATTGTCCGGGACCCCGAACTAAGAAAGACGGGGCTTTATGGTTATGATTCCCCTCCTAGATACCACGCAGATGACTATATTACTGTACCCAATGGATTAGGAATTGTGGATGAATTTAAGTATGCGAAACAGAACACGGAAAGACCAATTAAAGCTACATGCCCCGGGCCTCTAACCATGACAATGCATATTCGACCAGAACCAGCCTACAAAGACAGGATGGAGATGGCTTTCGAATTCGCGACCTCCATCAATTTAGAACTGCGGGCCTTAGCAGAAGCTGGGGCAAATTATATTCAAATAGACGAGCCGTCATTTGCGATTATACCCGGACAAATGGATCAATGGGTCAACTTGTACAACAAATGCGTTGAAGGAGTTGAAGCAAAACATGCACTTCATGTATGTTTTGGAAACTTAACAAGCCGACCGCGAGGTAAGAGACAGTACAAATGGATGTTCCCAGCTATCTTGGACACAAACTCGGACCAGATAGTAATGGAATTTGCAAACAGAGAAATGATAGAAAGTGATCTTTGGGCAGAATGTGGGGATGAAAGGGAACTAGGAATCGGTGTTGTCGATATAAAATCATTTTATGTAGAAACGCCTGAAGATGTAGCAGAAAGAATTCGTCTAATACTAAAATCCGGAGTGAATCCTGAAAAAATTACAGTTAGTCCAGATTGCGGGTTTTTTCAATTACCCAGATGGTTGTGTCAATTAAAACTAAAATCTTTGGTAGAGGGTACAGCCATCGTACGCCATGAATTAACGGGATAAATTTGTGTCCACTCAATATCAGATAGGTAATTACGAAGAAACTTATAAATCGTTTAGTCTTAATGTTCCAGATCGATACAACTGGACTTATGAAGTGTTCGATAAATGGGCAAATGACCCACAAAAAATTGCCATGTATTGGGTCAACGACGAAAACCATTTAAGAACGGTCACTTTTTCAGATTTTAGCGATCGCTCAAAAAGAGTAGCCAACCTGTTAGTAGGTTTAGGGCTCTCAGAAGGTGACCGTGTTTTCACGATGCTACCAAGGTTGGTTGAATGGTGGGAGATAATCCTAGGATGCATTAGAGCTAACATCGTATCCGTTCCCGGTACCACTTTACTAACCCCAAAAGATCTTGCCTATCGCATAAATATCGCAGATGTAAAAGTAGCATTTACAGACTCAGAAAATTTCGAGAAATTAGAGTCAATCCAAAAACATTGCCCCAGTTTAGAAAAAATTATCGTTGTCGGCAGTAACTCGGGATTTGGAGAGTATGAAGATTTGTTGCACAAAGCTTCTACAGACTTTGCTAATCCCCAAAACTATTCCTCTGATCCATTAATGCTTTATTTCACATCAGGAACAACCGGCCATCCCAAAATGGTACTTAATACACACTCATCATATCCAATTGGGCATTACATTACCGGTCGATATTGGCTTGACAACCGCCCAACAGATGTTCATTGGACATTATCAGATACAGGTTGGGCTCAAGCGGCGTGGACTTGTTTTTTTGCCCCCTGGAATATGGGTGCAGCACTATTCATAGCAGATCATAGAGGAAGATTTGACCCGGAGCTCACACTTAAAATGTTTGTAGACCACCCAATAACTACATTTTTTGCTCCACCCACCGCATATAGGATGATGGTGCAAGAAAATTTATCAAAAATCCATCCTCAGTCACTGAGACATTGTGTCGGGGCAGGAGAAGCTGTAACACCAGAACTTATAGAAGTATGGAAATCAGAAATGGGTCAACAAATTTGGGAAGGTTACGGTCAAACAGAAACCGTTCTATGTACTGCAACATTTCCAGGAATGAAATACAAGCCTGGATCAATGGGGGTTGTAGCTCCTGGCTTTAATATGGGAATTCTAGATTCCAATGGAAACGAAATCCAGGATGGTTCTGAGGGAGAGTTAGCAATTAAAATGAGTCCGGAAAAACCAGTGGGAGTTTTTAAGGAATATTGGAGAAATCCTGAAGCAAATTTGGAATCATTTAAAGGTGATTGGTATTACACTGGTGATCGGGCCAGCAGAGATGAAGATGGATATTACTGGTTCGTTGGCAGAGCAGATGATGTGATAATTAGCGCCTCTTACAGAATAGGGCCATTCGAAGTTGAGTCAGCTTTAGCTGAACACCCTTCTGTAGTAGAAAGTGCTGTGATAGGTATTCCAGACAAAGTGAGAGGCCAGGTCGTCAAAGCATTCATTGTCCTAGCTGCAGGTTTCGAACCTTCAGACCTACTAATTAAAGAAATCCAGACTCATGTAAGAACAATAACCGCTCCATATAAATACCCAAGACAGATAGAATTCGTAAAAGACTTGCCAAAAACAATTAGCGGAAAGATAAAAAGAGCTGAATTAAGAAATCAATAAGAATCCTATAGATCCTTCCATTTCATCTTCCAGACACCTAAGATCAGTCCAATAGCACCTATAGTTCCCAACACAATCATTTCAACTATTACGTCATTGTTGCCTGATAACGCTTTATTCAATGCATCGGCTGCGTATCTTACTGGTGATATATATCCCACATATCGTAATGCTATTGGCGCCTGATCCATGGAAAAGAAAACAGGTGAAATCATCACCATTACAATACTAAACATGCTAGTGATTACGCCACCAACTTCCTCAGATGGAGCAAAACTAGACATAAATATTCCCATTCCACTCATAGCTGTAATTAGCATAGCCAATATTGGCAATAAACTCCAAGTAATTGTGAAATCAATATCCATTAAAGTCGCTACCGCCAAAAGGATTACCAAGGTCATTAAGGCTTGTACAAATGTATAAGCAATCATTCCAATGGCATATGAAAATTTAGATATAGGCATAGTTACAATCAAATTTAGTCGCCCTTGGAATCGATCGCTTATCATGTTCATTGATACGGCATTAACTGCCTGAAGCGTCAAGCCAAAAACAAGAGCCCCAACCATTATTCTTCTGAGCGACTCAGGATCTGAATCGGATAGCCCTCTTGCAAAAAAAAATGTGGACATAGGAAATACTAATGATCCCAACAAATGCCAATGAATAGCTTGTTTCATTGCAAATAATCTGAGCTCGAGAATTGTTACTGCATCACGAAAAAATTTCAGCCGTCCAGAAATTATTGAGATCTCTGGATTAACACCTGAAAGTACCTTCAATACACTAGCATCATCAGTTTTAGTTGTTTGCTTAAAAATCCGCATGTCAGACGAGGGGAATGGTTTGATAAAAAATCTTTCTTT
>CAZWTJ010000063.1:0-3987 GCA_964637555.1 uncultured Dehalococcoidia bacterium
TCCACTGAAGGAGAAAGATATATTGCTGCAACTATTTGGAAACCCTAATAAATAAACTCATGCCTAGAAGAAAACATCCCCAACTATCAGCCCCCGAAGTCATGTCCTATCTTGAAAAAGATTATGGCACTCCAAAATGGGAGCTACGTTATGATCCTACATTCGAGCTAATTTACACTATTTTATCGCAACATACTTCAGATATTAATTCGGAACGAGCCTTTAAGAGCCTGGTACGAAAATTCAAAACTGTTGAAGCAATATCAAATGCTGAAGAAGGTGAAATAGAAATTGCTATCAGAATGGGTGGACTATCTAAAATCAAAGCACCTAGAATCAAGCGAGTCCTGAATCAGATTTATGCAGAATTAAAATCATTCGATCTTTGGTTTCTTAAAGAAATGCCCATGAATGAAGCAAAGGATTGGCTAAAAAATCTTCCAGGAATTGGACCTAAAACTGCAGCAATAATACTTTGTTTTTCATTAGGGATGCCTGCAATGCCAGTAGATACTCACATTTTTAGAGTTTCAAAAAGATTGGGACTAATTGGAAAAAAAGTGAATGCTGACGCCGCCCATGACATTTTAGAACCTATGGTAAATCCTCATGATGTATTCGCATTTCATATGCAATTAATTCAACATGGTAGAACTATTTGCAAAGCAATTAAACCTAAATGCGAATCTTGTGTGATTTCGGAAAGATGTCCTAGCTCCAAGAATAACTAATTTTGAAATCACCACAATCTCATCGAATCCAGAAGTATCTTATGGATTTCTTCACGATCAACAAACCTTGGAGATAAGTCTACAACTCGCTTCTGTGGTAGAGTTCCATCTACTAAAGCATTCAAATCAGATTCTGAATACCCAACTGCTTCAAGACCATTTGGAACTCCTATTTGACGAATAATATTTATTATTGCTTGTGCTAATGCTTCTCCAGCATCTTCATCTGTTAATCCTTGGACATCAAAACCCATAGCTGAAGCAGCTTCCAGATGCCTTTTAGGATCAGCCAGTGCTGTATACCTAAAGACCGCTGGAGCAGTTAAAATTACAGATATCCCATGAGGAATTAAAGGAGAATCTTCAGGATAACCGTCAACAATGAAATCTTTGACCATTCCGGAAATTGGATAGGACATACCATGTGGTAAATGACAACCAGCATTTCCAAATCCAATCCCAGCAAATGTAGCAGCGAGAATCATTTGTGTGCGCGCCTCATGATTTAATGGATTTTGAACCGCCTCAACAATATTTTCACCAACCATCTCCACTGCCTTAATTGACCAAATATCACTGATAGGATTTGAACCCTGATAGGTCGGCCTCAGATCTATTTTATCGGGCGCATTTCTTTTCTGATATGGCAAAGCAGTATAAGATTCTAATCCATGACAAAGAACATCTAACCCACTAGATGCAACAACCATCCCTGGTAGAGTTTTCGTGTGCAAAGGATCTACTAAGCCCATAACAGGCCTAAGTGCACGACTAGAAATCCCGGTTTTAGCTTTCATTTCCAAAAAATCAAATATTGAAACTCCTGTAGTCTCACTTCCTGTTCCAGAAGTAGTAGGAATTGCAAACAATGGTTTCAAAGGACCGGGCACTGGAACAGCTTTCCCAATCGGAGCGTTAACATATTCCAAAAAGTCAGCAGGATAAGTCGCATAAAGATTTGCCGCTTTAGCGGTATCAATACTTGAACCTCCACCTACAGCAACATAACCATCAAATTGTCCATCAATAGCAAACCGTATAGCTTCTTTGAAAGATTCATCGGTGGGTTCCACTCTTACTTGATCAAACACTTTTACCTTAATTGCCTCTTTTTGAATAGACAAAATCGCTTGATCAACTGATTCATGTTTTGACATGACTTGATCCGTAACCAACATTACATTAGTTACCCCCAACCGGCTCAATTCAAAGCCTAATTCCTGAGTGACTCCAGGCCCAAATTTCACACTGGAAGTATCCATTGTAACTATAGTTTCATAATTTCCTTCAACCATAAAATCACCTTTTTGATTCGTTTAGTCTCTAAGTTTATTAATAGCAAATGTCTGCGTCAATGCAATCTTAATCACTCTAAATATCTTGTCGAAGTTTTTCCCGAAGATTATACTTATAGAATAAGTAGGAGAAAATCATGAAAATAGGAATTATTAACGTTACTGGATATGCTGGATCTGAAGCTGCACGTATCATTCAACAACATCCAGAATTCGAAATCACGTCAATTACCGGACGTAGTGCTGCGGGTAAAAACATTGGTGATATTTTCCCTCACTTAGAATCGGTAAATCTAAAAATCACTGAGGAAATAGATGGGAGTCCCGACTTGATCATTTCTGCACTTCCTCATGCTGCCAGTGCTCAAAGTCTCGAACCATTAATAAACAGCGGATTTAAAATTTTGGATCTTAGTAGTGACTTCAGGTTAAAAGACATCCCAACGTATGAAGAATGGTACAAAGTTGAACACCCTACTCCAGATCTTGTACCCCAATCAGTATATGGACTTCCTGAATTACATCTCGATAAGATTTCAACCGGAAATTTAATTGCAGTGCCTGGATGCTACCCGACTGCTAGTATTTTAGGATTAGCACCAGCAGTTGAATCTGGCATCATCAATTCCGATATAGTAATTGATGCAAAGTCCGGTGTTTCTGGAGGAGGAAGAAGTTTTTCTCTAACGAACCACTACTCTGAGGTAAATGAAAATGTGATGGCCTATTCCGTAGACGGGCACCGTCATTTACCTGAAATTTCTCAGGAATTGAATCAACTTCAAGAAAAACAATCCTCACTTAGTATCACATTCCTAACTCACCTAGTGCCAATGACACGCGGAATAATGTCCTCCTGTTATGCACCATTGAGTGAAAATATAGCTTCTATGAAGGATGTCAAAAAGATTGTAAATGAGATATACCAAGATTACTATTCAAACTCTCCTTTTACTAAAATTGTTGAATCGCCTCCTATGACGAAACATACCCTTGGAACCAATATGTGCCTGATATATCCAACGGTAGATTTACGCACTAACCGTCTAATAGTGATAAGCTGTATTGATAACCTCATCAAAGGAACCGCTGGTCAAGCGGTACAAAGTATGAATATCATGTGTGGTTTTGAAGAAACTACGGGATTAACAAACCTAGCAATCTATCCATAACCACCATTAATTATTGTGGCCCCATCGTCTAGAGGCCTAGGACGACGCCCTTTCAAGGCGTAAACACGGATTCGAATTCCGTTGGGGCCACTCCCATTCACAAAGTTCCCCGTTGACAGTTGGCCGATATAAATTTACTATCCAGCCTATACAATATTTACTTTTGAGGGATCATAATGGTAGAAACAGCAAAACTTATCAAAAAGCCAGATCTAGACAGCCGAATCCAAGCAATTCAAGAAGATGGATACACATATTTCCCAAAATCTCTTACTCCAAAAGAAGTAACTGAACTTAAAAAAGCAATGGATGAAATGGTCCCGGTAGAAGAAAGCTTCAACCGGAACTATACTGCTAAAAGAGAAGGCTTTATAAACCGACACATAAATAATGCTTTCAACCATAATCCGATTTTCTTAAAATTCCTTGATAGACCAGATGTGATTGAACTAGCTGAAGCACTTCATGGAAAAGATTGTCATATCATCGGAATGACTGCTTGGGTGACTGGACCTGGTAGACCAGATCAACAACTTCATTGTGATTGGCTACCTCTAAAATTACCTGAAGATATCCTCTCGGATCCTCGAGTTAATCTACCTGTTTGGGTTACTACTACACACTATTATCTTAATGACCTGTATGAAGATTTGGGACCAACAAAATTTATCCCCGGATCCCACAAATCTGGTCGCTCTCCCAATGGTGACAAAGAATGGAATGGAATCGGAGAGCAAAGCATCATGTGTAATGCTGGAGACGCACTAACTTTTCGTTGCGAGGTATGGC
>CAZWTJ010000063.1:4087-7432 GCA_964637555.1 uncultured Dehalococcoidia bacterium
CAAAGCATCATGTGTAATGCTGGAGACGCACTAACTTTTCGTTGCGAGGTATGGCATAGGGGAACATCTAACAAGAGTGATGAAACAAGATATTTGCTGCAAGTTCACTACGCAAATAGAATGATCACTCAAAAATTCCCTCCATATTTAAATAAATTTCAGTTCGATCCAAATATTCTTGCTCAATGTAACGAAAGACAACTAAGGTTGTTAGGTGATCACACAGGAAGCAACTACGACTAAAAATACGTATAAAAACTTTTAACTCACCGTAGCTGACAATTCTTTTTTAACCAAGTCCCAATCAATTTCATACCCAAGTCCTGGTTTATCTGGTGCGTGAACAAAACCTTCAGAGTCCACTTGAATATCTTCTACCAAACCAAACTGATTGGCACCAGTACAAGGGAAAACTTCATAAAATTCACAATTAGGAACTGCCATCGTTACATGAAGATTCGCAACATTGTTTAGAGAATTTCCACCATGGTGTATCTCACAATTCATATTGAATCCTTCAGCAAGATTACACAGTCTCACTAGTGGTGTGATCCCGCCTGTCACAGCAACATCTCCTCTTAGAAAGTGAGTGGCATTTTGAGTAATCCAAGTCGCCATTCCATAGAATCTTCCTGGAGCAAATTCTGTAGACATTATAGGAATATCAAGTTTAGAAGTTAATTTAACATAATTATATATGTCCTCTTCAACAAGCGGATCTTCATACCAATAAAACCCTAAACTTTCGATAGCTCTACCTACTCTCAGGGCGTTCTCATACCTATATGCCCACATGGAATCTAGCATCAATTTCATATCATCTCCGACAGCATCTCTTACTGCTTCAGATATCTCTATGTCATAAGAAGGATCCCCATGTGGATGTATTTTATGAGCTTGCCACCCTAAATTCTTGAAATGCAGCGCTTCTTCAGCATATTCTTCTTTTGTCTGATGAAAAGCGGTACTAGAATATGCAGGAACCTTATCTTTACAAGTTCCAAGGAGTCTATGAATTGGCAAATTGGCTTTTTTACCATTGATATCCCAAAGACAAATATCAATCGCTCCAATTACATACGTCGAAACAGATCGATTTTGTTTCCACATTTCCCACCAAATTTTACCAATATCCTGTGGGTCTCGGCCCATAATTATTGGTTTAATAAACTGAATTAATCCTTTAACAAAGTGGTCAGCACCCATTCTAGAATTCCCCAAAAAAGCATGCCCATTAATACCCTCATCAGTTGATACCGTGACAATACCCAATTGACTCAAAGCCCTAGCTTTAAATGTAACACCTGAGTCTACACCAGTTCCCCATGGTTCAGATTTCCAATTAAACAATTCTACTTTTACATCAGTGATTTTCATAATTACCCCTTCAATACTCCAAATCTTATATACAAATCATCCTCCGCCAACTGCACGGACAATTTCAATTCTATCAAGATGTTTAAAAATGACGTTCACATATTTTTCTCTATGAAGAACTTCTCCATTGTATGCTACAGCTACATGATTAGTATTAATGGATAAAGATTCAAGATATTCCATCAATGAGACTGGATTTTCTAAAACTTTTTTCTCACCATTAACTGTTACTTCAATCATTTCAATACCAAATTATTTATTTAACAACTCGTAAAAACTTCTAGCCACTTTCTCTGGGTCATGACTTTTACTGAACTCTCTGATCATAGCCACACCTTGTGCTCCAGCTTGAATACAATCAAGAACATTACTCTGAGTAATACCTCCGACTGCGATGATCGGAATATCTATCTCCCCTCTAAGTGAAGCTAGAAACCCCAACCCATTCGGTTCAATATCTTCATGTGTCTCAGACTTAAAAACAGTACCGGATAACAAAAAATCTGCTCCATCATTTTGTGCTTGAATAGCTCCTTCTATTGAGTGAATAGATCGTCCAATCAAAAGACTATTTCCACAAATCTTCCGTGTATCTTGAACAGACAAACTTGATTCTTTTAACTGAACACCATCTGCACCAGATGCGATAGCAACGTCAATCCTATCATTGACAACAAATAATGCTTTCTCAACAGTAATCGAACGAATTTCAAGCGCCAAAGAATATAACTCACCCGGGGACTTTTTGGCGTTCCTCAATTGGACCATATTAACACCACCCCGGACAGAACTGGAGATTCGGTCCAATAGATCTCGATCACTCTGACATGAAGAATCTTCAGTAATCATACATATGGAGGGCAATTGTATTCGCCCCATAGCATCAATCCTTTTTAGAAGAAATCAATCCTTGTGTTGGACTGCTAGCTTGACCTGAACTCTGTCTTGAAATCCTACCAGCCCTGAAAGCCTTCCTTCCTGCTAAAACTCCATCTTTAAAAGCATCTCCCATCATCACAGGATCTGCTGCTTGAGCAATGGCGCTGTTTACCAACACCGCATCAGCACCCATTTCTAAAGCCAGGGATGCATCCGATGGAACCCCCAGACCAGCATCAACAATAACGGGAACAGTCGATTCTTTAACAATGGTAGTAATTTCTTCAAATGTCTGAATCCCATTGCCCGACCCAATGGCTGAGCCTAGGGGCATTACAGTTGCACAACCGGCTTCTTCTAAATTCATAGCCAAAATTGGATCAGCATGTATATATGGTAATACAACAAATCCTTCGGCAATTAATTCCACTGCAGCCTCATAAGTCCCTATCGGATCTGGCAAAAGATAATCTGGGTGAGGAACAACTTCTAACTTGATCCAATTGGTTTTTGTGACTTCCCTAGCTAGCTTAGCAGTCAGTACAGCTTCCTCGGCAGAACGGCATCCGGCAGTATTGGGTAAAATTGTATATTTCTCCCAATCAAAAAAATCCAACACAGTTTTTTCGTTGGGATTTGATAAATCTAACCTTCGGATTGCCACCGTAAGGATTTCGGCACCTGAAGATTCAATAGATTTGATCATCTCTTCATTATTTCTATATCTTCCAGTACCAAGCATTAATCTCGAGGAAAACGTTTTGCCTGCAATTACTAATTGGTCATCCATTGCATCTAATCCTTTTGAAAATCCAAATATCCTATTCCAAGTCCTATTGTAATAATATATAAAATGTAAAGAAATCACATCACTAGAACAAAAATGATCGTATCAAATTTTTAAGGCGCAGCCAAACATGACAAATATTCGTCACTTCACAGCAACTGGATTTATAGTTCACGATAACCACGTTCTTCTACATTGGCATAACAAAGTAAAGGAATGGCTTCCTCCTGGAGGACATATTGAGGAAAATGAAGATCCAATGCAAGCAGTGATTAGAGAAATATACGAAGAGACAAATCTAA
>CAZWTJ010000064.1:0-7347 GCA_964637555.1 uncultured Dehalococcoidia bacterium
AAGCTGCTTTAGAAGTAATTGAATAAATAGGTGAGGTAATGGCTGAATCAATAATTATGCCTAGACTGGGCGATTTTATGACTGAAGGTGTGGTCACAAATTGGGAGAAATCTTCTGGAGAAAAAGTTGTTCAGGGTGAGCCTATTGCTCAGATAGAATCCGAAAAATTAAATTATGAGCTTGAAGCTGCATCAGATGGGATTTTGCATACTGTGGTTAATGCTGGAGATACGATAGCTGTGGATGCAATTTTGGGATATCTATTGGAGGAGGGAGAAAAACCCCCTGAATTAAACAAGGAAACTAGTGCCCCCGCAGAAAATAATGCAACCCAAATTCTAAAACCAGATGTAAAACGAGATAACAAATCTACAACTCGAGTTCCTTCAACTCCAGGTGCCAGGCGGTTAGCTAAGCATTTGGGAGTTGATTTGTCCAATGTGAATCCTACTGGTCCTAGAGGTAGAATCGTTGAAGCAGATGTCAGAGGGTTTCATGAGTCGTCTAATGGCTTGGATGATCAAGCTTCTTTTGGTTTGCCTGACCCAGTTGAATCAAAGAAGCTAGATGGGATGAGAGGGTCGATTGCTCGCCATATGAAGGAAAGTCTTTCCTCTACAGCTCAATTGTCCTTTTTTTTGGAAATAGATGTAACTGAAGCACAAAAGCTTCGTAGAGAATTGAAAGTTGGCTTACCTATTTTGTTGATGAAAGCTAGTGCCGAGGCTATTAAACGAGTTCCTAAAATTAATTCAGTACTTCAAAGCAATCAAGTTTCATATTTCGACCAGATAGATATAGGATTTGCAGTTGCTCTAGATGATGGATTGATTGTTCCTGTAATTAGATCTGTTCAAGAAATGAGCGTGAGTGATATTTCTTCGAATGTAGAGACTTTGACTAGGATGTCTAGAGAGGGGACTTTGTCGACCGATGATGTTGTTGGTGGTACATTTACTATTAGTGTTTTGGGTGTAGTTGATGGGTTTACTCCAATACTAAACAGCGGTCAGAGTGCATTGCTTGGAATTGGTAGATCAGTTGAGAAACCCGTAGTGAAAAATAAAGAAATTGTCATTCGGGAAATGATGACTATTAGTTTGACTGTAGATCATCAGGTGATTGATGGTGCAGTTGCTGCAGCATTTTTACGGAGATTCCAGCAATTAATTGAACGTCCTGGGGGATTAGAATAAGTCCAAGAAAATTTATTTTCTAACCGTTGATTCCTCTTATCATTCCTCTAATATACGCAATTTGTCCCAAATGTTGGCTTTCTTCGACTATTATGTGTCCCCATATCCAATCTCCTTTTTTGGAGCCTAGTCGTTTATGGGCGAATTCTTTAGTCAAATCTTCGTGTGTAGAATTTTCAAGGCACTTAATCACAGAATCGTGAACTCGATCATAATAATCTTTCAAGATCTGTATAGGTAAATGAGGAAATGATCGAATTTTTTCTATATCATCACCGGCCCCATGGTCTTCCTCAGTCATGTTAAATTTTTCATGCCATTTTTCAGTTATCCATAGCTCTTGACCATTTTTCAAGGTTTGATTGACCCATCGATCTTCGACTCTAGCCATATGCCACATTAGCCATAGGATACTATTTGATTCTAATGTGGGTTGCCATTTGAATTCATGATCATTGAGTCCATCAATTGATTTGTTTAATGCAGAGTAGTATTCATCAATGGCGCTATGAATTGCCGTTTTAAAGTCTTGCATGTTTTCCATCATTCCTTTTCACAAAGCGTGTATTAAATAGGCCTAAATTTTGGAAGAGACAAATCATCAGTAATTTTTTCAAATAATACTTCTAATTCCATTCCTACTGAGAGCTTTTGTCGAATTTCTATTAGGGCTAATTCAGGATCTGTTCGATCTATTCCCTCTAGTACTACATTGCTTGGCATCATAGGACCTTCTTCTAATTGAACGATAGCTGTAACAAAGGGAATATCTTCAACGAAACCTGGATGCGGTGCGCGCATAACTATACCGTATGTAAAAAGTTTAGCTTTGCCAGTGCATTGAATCCACTCAGTATTTTTAGAAAAGCAGCATGGAGAAATATCACGAGGATAAAAGTATCCTTCACCACAGTTGTTACATTTTCGTATCCATAATTCTTTCTCTTCGGCCTTATTCCAATATAAGTCAGATTCACCTTGGGGACTAGGTATAGGTTTGTTATATTTTTGAGTCAATTTATTCTCCTAAGAATTTATTCGGTTGAAAGAATTACTGTGCCGGTTGACGATAGGGCGCCACCAGTTCCATTGATTAGGCAAGTTTTTGGATTTTCAAGTTGCCTATCCCCGCACTCGCCACGTAGTTGCCTTACGGCTTCTAATACTAAGAACATTCCGTACATACCAGAATGGGTATATGATAGTCCACCACCACTGGTGTTGAGTGCAAAATCGCCTCCTGGAGCAGTTCGTTGATTTGCGACAAAATCTGGCCCCTCACCCGCTCCGCAAAATCCTAGGCTTTCCAAAGTAGCGAGTACAGTGTAGGTGAATGAATCGTATATCATTGCTAGGTCAATATCATTATGAGAAAGTCCTGATCGAGAAAGCGCAGTTGGGCCCGAGTATCTAGCCCAAGTCCTTGTGAGGTCGGGCATTTGACTAATCATCCCATGGTCGTGACCTTCTGCTGCTCCTAGTATGAAAATAGGCTTTTGTTTAAGATCTCTCGCGCGCTCTTCGGTAGTTACAACATAGGCTCCACCCGCATCTGTTACCAAACAACAATCAAATAAATGGAATGGCCAAGAGATCCATCGAGAATCATGGTAGTCATCGAAACTCATTGGATGATCTTTCATGTATGCTTTAGGATTTAATTGAGCCCATTTTCGAGTAGAGACTGCAATTTCTGCTAAGGCCTGTCTTGTTCTATCCTCTCCGTATAGTTCCATATATCTGCGACAAGCCATTGAATAAGAAATTGGCGGACCAATGATGCCATATGGCACCTCGAATTGAGGGCCTGGTTCAGATGCATTAGCGCCGGCCCTATTTCTAGCACTTCTTCCGGCTTCTCCATGAGTTACTAAAGCAACTTCGCAGTATCCAGCTTGAATAGCCGCAATTGCATGAGCAATGTGAATGATAAATGAAGAACCTCCAACTGCAGTCCCGTCAGTGAATTTTGGATGGATACCTAGATATTCAGCTAATGTAAGATTGGAAAATCCTGCAGAAAGGAGTCCGTCAACTTCATTCATTTCAAGCCCAGCATCTGCCAAAGCATTGAATGCTGCCTCAGCGTGATGTTGTAATGAACTTTTGTTTTCTACGCGACCGATTTGGTCTGATTCATCTACTCCTACTATGGCAATTCTTTGAGAATTAGTTGGCATTTTTACCTCACTTAATTGATATGGAAATTCGTTAAACTGCGGCTGAATTATACGGATTACCAGCTTTTAAATATGATAAATCGATTATCCGAACGGCATTATAGCAGTCCTCAATCGTAATCGGTGGTGGAGTTTTATTTTTGAAGGCATCAATTGCAGCTTGTAATGCGGGTGATCCATTGGGTTTTGGTAGTTGAATTGTTTTGGATCCATCTTTTGTATGAAGCCTTGTTACATTGTCACGATTTGATAGTATCGCCTCTTTGAATGCTATTTTCCATTCTCCATCAGTCCCATCAGATGGGAAGCCATTCCCAACTTCTATAGTCGCAAGTATTCCAGATTTTGTTTTTAGTAGGATTGATGCATAATCTTCTACAGATTGATTGTAAGTACCCCAACTTAATTGAGCGCCTGTCACCTCTATATTTTGAGATTCACCTGTCAGATGTAAGAAAATATCAATCCCATGTGTACCTAGATTTCGTAGGCAACCACCGTTGGATATTTCAGGGTCTAGCATCCAAGGAGATCCCCATTGAGGGTATCTGTCTGAAGTTGGTCTATTCAAACGAGAATAGAAGTGAGTGATTGGGCCAAATCGGCCGGTTTTTATTATCTCTTTGGCATATAGAGTGAATTCACTCATCCTTTGCTGCAGGGGTACTGATGTGAATGCATTCTTTTCTTTAGCTAGATCTACTAATGGCTTTAATTGTTTTGAAGTGAAACTCATTGGTTTTTCCATAATGAAAGGGATTCCAGAAGTTATTAGAAATTCGCAATATTCAGCCATCATATCGTGCCTTCCTAATGATAAAACAAAATCAGGACTGACAGAGGTAATCATTTCGCGATAATCAACGAAAATAAGAGGAGTAATTCCTAGTTCAGTGGCACGGTGTTGTGCAACAGACTTTTGTTCATCATGGATTGCAACAATTTCTACATCGGGCATTTCATTTAAATGCCTAAGATATGCTGCGTCATAAAGTGAGTGCCAATGATTCATTCCAATTGCTGCGACTCTAACAGCCATTTATATCTCCTAAAATTGATGAGAAATTAGTTTTGAAGTTAAGAGAGTTAGAAAAATACTCCATCCTCTTTAAAATCTGAGTATTCTTTAGGAGACAGCCCAAGGATTTCCTGAAAAACATAATCATTATGCTCGCCAATGATTGGGGAACCATTTTCAATTGAGCACTCGACATCGGAAAATTTCACAACAGTATTCTCGATAATTCTTGTATCAAATTCAGGATCAGAGTGAGGTACAGATTTGTAAAAATTGTCGTGTTGGAGTTGAGGGTCATGCTCGACTAAATCCTCGACATTTGATACTAAAGCTGCCCCAATTCCAGATTGCTGAAGAAGACTCACTATATCATCGACATTCTTGTTTATAGTCCAATGTTCAATTTCTTTTTCAAGTGCGTCCCAGTTTTCTGAGCGAGCATCCATTTTTGAAAATCTTGGATCGCTAATTAATTCTGTTTTTCCAATTACATTGCAAAATTTGATCCACTCATCTTCAGAATAAATGCCGATTGCTACCCACCTTTCTTCTCCTTGGCATCTAAATGCTCCCTCTAAATATGAGTTCACATGAGGCGTTCGATTTCCAGTTGGTCCAGGAGCATCTCCATTAATGGTTTGTTGCAAATAGGCAGTAGTCATGACATTGCTAATGCAAGTCATATTGGCTCCATCAATATATTGTCCTTCGCCAGTTTGATTTCTGTGTTCTAGTGCCATAGTGATTGCAGAAGATGCATGAAGACCAGAAATTGTGTCTCCCCATGCCCCGGTGACGACTGGGATATCATTTTCATACCCAGAAATTGCTGTATATCCTGACATGGCTTGAGCTATATGGAAATGGGACGCGTAGTCTTTGTATGGTCCAGTATGCCCATATCCAGACATGCTTAGATAAATAATATCGGGCTTTGCTTTCCGCATTTCGTCAAATCCGAGTCCCCATCGATCCAAAACGCCACCACGAAAATTTTCGATCACAACATCACTTACTGAAATCAGATCTTTGATTAGCTTTAAGCCTGATGGATGTTTGGCGTTGACAGAAATGGCCATTTTGTCACGATTAAAATGGTCGAATGCTCCAAGTCTTGAGGGTTCAGCATCCCCTAAATCATCATGATGGTTTACATATCCCCTCATAGTATCTGGTCTAGGACGAGCTTCAATTTTAATAACTTCAGCACCCATATCTTTTAAGGTTCGGGTGCAGAAAGGTCCAGCGACCACCCAAGTGAAATCTGTAACTCGAATTCCTTTTAATGGTTTATCCATTTGATTACCTTTCATGAAAAATAGAGATTAAATTATATTTTTTTTCTGCAGTTCTTCTTGCTCTTTAGAAGATAAGCCTAGAAGATCTTGAAAAACATTGTCATTGTCTTCGCCGATTAGTGGGGCTCTTCTTCGTGCAGCCCAAGGGGTCTCAGATAAAATGCATGGAGCACCAGGGTATGTAAATTTTTCACCATCGGAAATTTCAGGATGCTCTACTTCTACCCAAAATTCTCTACTTTGCATTTGAGGATCATTTAATGCCTCCGCAACAGAATTTACTGGACCACATTCTAGTCCTCTTTCCTGACCTTGATGGAAAAACTCAGCTTTGGTTTTTAGTTTGGACCATTTTGTAATAGTTTCTAACACGTGGGGGAAGTTTTCACGGTGGAATTTGCTGTCATGCCATTTTTCATCTGTTAAATCCTCAGCCATCCCCTCTTCTTTCATCCATTCTACAATTTCATTGTGGCCGTTTCGCCATCCAATATTCATATGGACCCAACCATCTTTGCATTGTATTAATTTGCTTCCACCGAATCCGTTGACGTGATCATTTTCACGTCTTCCCGAAACAACTCCATCCCCAATGTAGAAGGGAACATTTTGTTCCACAGTCGAAGCGACAGATTTTTGCATTGAGACGTCTACTTGTTTTCCAAGACCAGTGCGTCTTCTTTCAAAAATTGCAGCCATAGCTCCAGTTACTGCAAAAAGACCGGCAGCATGAGATGCTTGGCGACCCCAAGGGTGTGTAGGCTTTTGCCATTTCCACCCGGTAGTGTACATGTATCCACTAGATGCCCATCCCACTAGTTCGCCACCGTGCATTTGAGAGTGTGGGCCAGTACGTCCAAAAGGGCTAATGGAAACAAAAATTAATTTTGAGTTTATCTTGCTTAAGGTTTTATAGTCGATATTGCGTTCTTCCATCCAGTTTGCAGGAGCGGATTCTACTAAAATATCTGACTCTTTTACGAGGTTTTTGAGTAGGCGTTGTCCATCAGAAGAATCCAAATCGAGAGTAATGCTACGTTTATTAAGATTGTAGCTCCAGAAATGGAGGCTGCGTTCTGGGTGCTCTTCGTTTTGATAAAATGGGCCTATGCCCCTAGTTTGGGCACCCCCGGGGGGTTCAATACGTATTACGTCCGCACCCATATCTGCAATAGTCTTGCAGCAGAATTCGCCTATTTCTTCGCCTATTTCAATCACTCGCAAATGTCCGAGAGCTTTTTTAGGAAATGTAGATGTTTCTTGCACCATGTGATACCTCAAATATTGGAGTTGGACTTAGAATGAAATTAATTCATATTCTGACCACTAATATTTGCAAAAAGTTTACACAGCAAAAAGCTGTAATGCAATAACACATGTTTTTATGTCAAGTGAAGAATTTTTATAAAAATAAATCACTTCGGTCATCCTTTGGGTAATAGTCTTGTTGATGGAATTTTAATCAGTATTTAACACTAATTTTGACTATATATATAGTCGATATTTTAAAATTTGTACTTGACATCCGCGCGCATAGGGATTATATTTTCCCCTTGAATACCTCAAATATTTGAGGGATGGCCGCTTTTTAGCAATAATTTTGGATTCAAGGAGGAATACTTTATGTGGCCTAATCGACTAAAACCTATCTACTT
>CAZWTJ010000065.1:0-7086 GCA_964637555.1 uncultured Dehalococcoidia bacterium
ATGTCCATGCGCCTAAGTTACCTGGATTGGGTGTAACTCTAGATACTGCAGAAATTGAAAAAAATACCATCGCTGAAATTTGATGAACTCAAGTTATATCTATTTGATGCGCAGAATAGTTACTGACATAAGACCAAGAATTTAAAACATTAGGGGTAGTATCTATGCGAATTGTGGTGTTACAGGGTTGGAGTGGCACTATGTCCCATGATAATGTATCATGGGACCAATTTAATTTAAGGAGTCGGTTTTGGCTAAATATTTATTAAGAGGATCTTACACTTCTGAGGCTTGGGCCGCACAGGTCAAAGACCCCAAAAATCGTATTGAGATTGTGCGTCCTGTATTTGAACAATTGGGAGGATCGATTGAGTCTGCGTATTTTTCATTCGGTGATGATGATTTAGTGATAATAATGGAGATGCCAGATAATGTGTCGGCTGCAGCATTGTCTATAGCAGTTTCGGCTGGCGGAGCAGTACAGAATATAAAGACTGCCCCACTGATGTCAATGGATGAAGGGTTGGAAGCAATTGTAAAGGCTGGATCAGTAGGTTATCGTCCTCCGTCCAGTTAATTTAATAGGATAAAAAAGAGAGGGTTTGAATTTTCAAACCCTCTCTTTTTATTAAAAATTCTGATTTATCCGCAAGTTGTTTGAATAAGTAATTTAGTTACTAGATAAGGATCCATGTTTGATGCAGGCCTACGATCCTCAAGATATCCCTTCTGATCAACTTCAACCTGCCAAGGTATTCTTATTGAGGCGCCTCTGTCAGATACACCATAACTGAATTGATCAATTCGTTGAGTCTCATGGAGTCCAGTCAGTCTGTTTTCATTGCCAACACCATAATTTTCCATATGTTCAGTTATGTTTTTCCCAAGAGCTTCACATGCATCAATTATTGGTTGGTAAGACTCTCTCATTGCTTTGGTAGAGTAATTTGTATGACATCCTGCACCATTCCAGTCACCTGAAACAGGTTTTGGATCGATTGATACAACTACATCGAATTCTTCAGCTACTCGATGTAGTAGCCATCTTGCGACCCAGAGCTGATCAGAAACATCGAGAGGGCCAAGTGGTCCAACTTGAAATTCCCATTGGCCAGGCATTACTTCAGCATTAGTTCCTGCAATGCCTATACCAGCATCGATACAAGCTGATGCATGGGCTTCTGATATGTCTCGTCCGAAATTAAAATTTGCTCCGACGCTACAATAGTATGGTCCTTGTGCTTCTGGAAATCCTCCATCGGGGAATCCAATAGGTTGTTTTCCATCTGCTTCAAACAATGTAAATTCTTGTTCAATACCAAACCATGCTTCCTGATCTTCGAATTTTGATGCAACTTCTGCACATTCAGCTCTGTTATTTGTCGGGTGTGGTGACATGTCAGGTAATAGAACTTCACACATAACTAATTTGTTGTCGCCGCCTGAAATTGGATCAGCGCATGAAAAAACAGGACGTAAAACACAATCCGAGTTTTCTCCTGGTGCTTGGTTGGTGCTGGATCCATCAAATCCCCATATTGGTAAATCTGATCCATCAGGTAGTACCTTGGTCTTAGATCTCAATGAAGGGGATGGCTCAGTTCCATCGATCCAAATATATTCTGCTTTAAATGCCATGATTTTCACCTCAATTTTGTGATTTAAATATCTAGTAATATAAAGTAATGAAATTAGAACAGTTTTGCAATGATAAATGATATGTTACAAATTTCTATGAAGTAATTTGTTAATATTTTGTAAAATCTATATTTACTTTTAGGCAGTTATTGAAAGTTTGTAAAATTTATTGGTTGAAATTGAAGAAGCTGCATCTACGATCATTTCAGTAGCATATTCTTCAGTGATTTTACTTGTATTGATCATAAAGTCATAGTGCCTGATGTCATCAGGATCGTTCAAGTTGAAATATCTATCGAAATAAATTTGACGAGCCTTATCTCGGTTGTTTAACCGTAATTCAGCTTCGGACAAGTCACAATTTTCTCGTTGGCTAATAATTTTTATTCTATCTTCAATCTCAGAAACTAATCCAATTCTGAGCACAGACTCAAAATCCTTTAGAATTATATGAGCTCCTCTACCTACTATTACACTGTTTCCGGTTGATGCGATTTCGTTAATTACCTGAGTCAAACTATTTATAAAAAGCTCGTCATCTAACTCATGTCTTTGAGTAATTAAAGAATTAGGAAACTCGTTATATTCTTCGGATAAAAAACTAGCGATATTTGGTACAAAATATGGATCAGCCCCAATTCCGCTTGAAGCGGAATTTTGTAAAATCCGGTTAACAATTTGAGATATTTTCTCCTTGAATGTTACTGGTTCATCTTCTCTTTTTTGTATGGCCCCAAGGGTTGAACCTGTTTGTCTAGCCACCTGAGAAAGTATTAACCTGTCAACATAATCAATATGGAGTTCATGTGATACTTTGGGGCCTATATTTCTGCCACCATTTCCAGACTTCCCGCCTAGAGTAATTACTGTCATAAGAACCTCCTTTCAATCTTCTGATTGAAATTATAGTTTTAGTTTTTTAATTCTGCTATATGAGAATCCCAATGATTTGAAATATTAAATTCTAACATCTCTTGGGTACTCTTTTCGTCACCATTAGGAAAGATGATGATGATTTCATTTATGTCTGAGATCTGTTTTGCAGATTCGTTTAATCGGGCATTTATATTTTTGATGTCTACCAACAGTGATTTTATTGATCTGTTTGCAGCTCTGCCTACTGCCCTTGCATTCATTTCGTCTATGGATGCAAAGATTTTTACTGGCCCATCATTGGACTCTAAAGCACTAGCGACAAATTCATGCCAGAAAACTAGATGAGCGAGTACTTCTCTTGGTTCCCATAAGTCAATTCGAACGTTCGAAGAAATTCCTTCTTCTTCAAAATATGCTATTCCATGATCTACAGATTGGTTAACGGTATCCAATAGGGTTTCAATTTGATTAGGCATATTAGACCTCATATTTCGATAAGGATTAGGTGTGGATAATAAATCTGAAAGCAATGTGAAGTCAAGTTTAAAAAAAACTTAACAAAATCCGAAATTTAAAAAACATTAATTAGACGAATTCTTGTATCATGGTAATGACAGCAAATATTTGACTAATCAGCAAAAAATGATTCACTGCGAAATAAATACAAGAAAATCCTCGGAAGTTATATCAGTAATTTTTCTAGCGCTAATTTTTTTTTCATGTACTGTTCAATTGGAACAAAATGATGAGATTAAGAGATCACACTCTCTTAATAAAGAAATTATGTGCCCAGTTTGTCCTGGAGAATCAATTGACCAGTCTCAAAATCCACTTGCTATCCAAATGAGAAATTTAATTAGTGAGAAAATTGAACTTGGATGGTCGGATGAGAAAATCAAAGATTTTTTTGTTGATAGATATGGTCCGCGTGTACTATTAGCTCCTCCATCACAAGGATTTGGATTGTGGGCTTGGATAATTCCTCCGATAATCCTAGTTTTCTCTTTAACATTATTTTTGTATGTATTACGAAGGATGTTTTTAAGTAAGGATCACTTAGCAGTTATAGATGATGATAAAGAACAATCTAATTATGCCAAACGAGTAACTAAATCACTTGAAGCACATGTTCGAAGTGTCAACGATATGGAGAGAAAAATTGGCGATTGATTTAGGGAATATTGCGTTAGTACTTGCGATGATTGTTTCAATTTATGCGATGTTGGGCTCGTTTTTAGGAATCAATAGACGTTCCGATGTGCTTGTGATGAGTGCTAGGTATCTTTTCTTTACAATTCCGATTTTCCTTCTGTTATCTGCTGTTGCGTTGGTATATGCGTTTGTAAGAAATGATTTTTCAGTAAGGTATGTTGCGGAAAATAGTAATTTGGCTATGCCTAGTGAATATGCATGGGTAGCATTTTACGCGGGTAATTCTGGTTCTTTATTGTTTTTAGTATTAGTTTTTTCTGTTTTAGCCACAATTGCAATTCTTACCTTGAGAAGAAAATTGCCTCTAGTAAGCCACTATTCAGTAGGGATAATGGCTTTTGTAGTGACATTTTTTGTGTTTGTAATGCTCTTTTTTGCTAATCCATTAGAAAGATTGCCAATTACCCCGAATGATGGCCAAGGAATCAATCCCTTGTTGATACATTTTGGGATGTTCATCCATCCTCCTGTTTTGATGACAGGATTGGTTTCGATAACAATTCCATTTAGTATTTCAATGGGGGTTTTGATGGCCGGTCAAGGAGGGGAAGATTCCTGGATAGATCTTGGTCGGATTTGGGCTATGCTGTCGTGGGTTGTTCTTACTCTGGGATTACTTATGGGGAGTTGGTGGGCTTATACAATTTTAGGATGGGGAGGATACTGGGCTTGGGATCCGGTTGAAAATTCTGGATTGATGCCTTGGTTGATTCTTACAGCCTTCGTCCATTCAATAATGGTTCAAAAACGTCGGGGAATGTTTCGTATGTGGAACATGATTTTGATAATTCTAGCTTTTTCTATGGCTCAACTTGGAATGTTTATTAATCGAGGAGGCCCGGTTCCTTCTGTTCATTCATTTGCACAATCGTCGATGGGTTGGTTATTTTTGGGTTTTATGGTATTCACATTTTTGATTTCAATTGCAATATTTTGTTTCCGTGTAGATACTCTGAAAAGTAGCGCAAAATTAGACTCAATTGTTTCACGTGAGAGTGTGTTTTTGTTTCAAAATGTGCTTTTTATCGTAGTTGCGCTTGTTACATTGTGGGGAACAATTTTCCCTGTGTTTTCAGAAACTATAGATGATACTGTTATGACCATTGGAAGGCCATTTTTTGATCAAGTAAATGGACCTATTCTTTTAGCAATAATCTTATTCATGGGAATTGGTCCGTTACTTCCTTGGAGAAAATCTAGATTCAAAGTATTGTTGAATGTTTTGAAACTACCTTTGTTAGTTGCTGTTTTGTTGCCGATTATATTGTTCTTTTTGGGGATCACGAATCCTTTAGCATTAGTTGCTTTTTCAATATGTTCAATTTCAGCAACCGGAATTTTTTATGAATGGATTAAAGGTACTCGTGTTAGACACCGTCATGGGGAAAATTGGGTTTTAGCTTTTCTAAGATTGCTATTAGGCAATAGGCCAAGATATGGGGGCTATATTATACATCTCGGGATTGTTATGTTAGCAATCGGAGTTGTGGGCTCATCTTTTTATGACTTTCAAAAAGATTTTGTTATGAGTCCTGGTGATTCTTCAGATGTTGGAGATTATTCCTTTAAGTATTTGGATGTTGAGACCAAACAATTTTCAGATAGAGAAGAACAGATTGCGCGTTTTGAAGTGTCCAAAAACTCAGAAAGTATTGGAATAATGTCTCCATTCAGATCCTTTTATCCCGAAAAACGCATTTCGGCCACTCGTGGAGCAATTCATAGTACACTGTTGGAAGATTTTTATATTGTGGCTTCGGAAATTTCTGAAAACAAGCAAGGTGTTTTCAGGATTTATATCAATCCTTTGGTCTGGTGGATGTGGCTTGCAGGACCAATAATATTTTTAGGTGCAATCTTTGCAATTTCTCCATCGAGAATTAATCTAGGAAAAAGGGTTAAGGAAAATAGTTTGGTTTCGTAATGTTAGTCATTGGTTCATTTTTACTTTCACTAATACCACTAAGTTTGATTGTGTATGTTTTTTTCAGAAGATCGTCATTGCGTGAATTTGAAAAAATACACACTTCATTTGACCCCCAACTTAAAATCCAATGGGATAATGCTATTCAGGGATTGGTAAATGCTGAAATTGAGAACGGGATTGGTAATTTAGATCAATCAGATTATGAATGGATCAGAGGGCAATATATTAATGAAGCTGCATCGACATTGCGTTCTATGAGATTGACGAAAAGTCAGGAAGATAAATTACTAGAGGATTTGAATCAGAAAATTGTTTCTGCAAATCCTGATTTGGGAACAATTGATGGCATTGTGGATTTGAGAAATTCTGCATGATTTCACTGTTTCGATTAATTGTTGTAACCATTTTTTCAACGGCATTTGTGTTCTTTGGTGGCTTGGCACATGCACAAGCTTTCCCAGATGTGATAGCGGGAAAAGTAATTAACAACTCATTTATGGGTTCAAGTGTTGAAGGTTCAAAAGTTTCTTTGTATGGGAAGGATTTAAATAAAGAATTTTTGATTCAAGAACAATTGTTGGGAGAAGATGGATTCTTTGAGTTTAATGATTTACAAATAAGCCCCGTGGCTAGGTATTTTGTATCGGTTGAATTTTTAGGTGTGTTTTATGTTGAAGAAGTAGTGAACGATGATGGCAGTTGGCCTGAGGAAATTTTAATTAACGTTTATGAAACTACATCAAATGAAGATGTAATAGAAGCATTATCAGCATCAATTTTGTTTTCGGGGGTTAATAAGGATTTAAATCGAATTTCAGTAATGGAAATTGTTCGGCTAAGTAATTCATCTCAATTGACCTATATCCCTGGTGACGGTCCTATGGATCTAATTAGGTTTGGTTTGCCTGAGGGTGCAAATAGTTTAAATGTTGATTCAGGCATTGTCGGTGCGGATTTCATTCAGGTTGATAAAGGGTTCGCACTTGTTGCTAAAATCCCTCCTGGAGAACATGAGATAGCATATACATATTTTTTAAACTACCAAGATGCAAGATTAGATTTTACGCATTCTCTACGTTATGGTGCAGGGATTTTAAGGATTTTGATTCATGAAGATGATGGCAATATAGATTCCAGGGAATTTGATTCTCCTCAATTAACAGATATCGGGGGACAGAATTATTTTGTGGTAGAGTCAAAAGAAATCCCTAAGGGACAGAATATTTCAGTGAATATTTTCAATCTTCCAGAAAATTCATACTTGCAAAAATCTTTCACTCAATTTAAAAGTATCAGATATGAATTTTTCCCTGTTTCAATATTGTTGTTGTTGTTAGCAGGATTTCTAGTGTTCGGATACTTCAAATCTGACAGTCAATAAAATTAGGGTATGGGGTTTACGAATATTCTTCGACTAGCATACCCAAAATTAT
>CAZWTJ010000066.1:0-6856 GCA_964637555.1 uncultured Dehalococcoidia bacterium
CCGGCGCTGACCCGCAACGGTAATTGATCAAAAAATCAAAGCCCGATACGTAGCTCACTCTGTTTCCTAAACCTCGAGGAAAGGGTAAAGGCAATCCAAAAATTGGCTAAATCCTCTCTCAAAATATCGAAAGAGGATTATTTTTTTCCTTAAAACATAATTATGAAAGGTCTTAAATGCGCCAAAAAACAATAACCCTAATCTTTTTCATCCTCCTACTAGCAACCAATTTCGCATGTGGAGAAACAAACCCCACAACTAACCAAGACACTTTTTCACCTATTACTATCTCAGATAGTCTAAATAGAGAGATTCAATTCACGAACCCTCCTGAACGAATCATTGCATTTGATTCAGCAGCTGTAGAGATTTTATTCAGTATAGGCGAAGGAAAACGAATTGTAGGAACACATGATTTTGTTTCATTCCCTCCAGAAACTGCTTCAATCCCAAAGGTTGGAGATGCCTTTAACATGAACCTAGAATCTGTAATAGAATTAAATCCTGATTTAGTATTTGTGTTCAGCCCGACTCATATACAAAATTTAGAAAAAGCAGGTTTAAAAGTCCTATACATAGAATCTAGACAATCTGGGCTTCGAGAAATCTCAAAAGACATTTTAATGTGGGGAGAAATTGTCGGATCCGAATCTCAAGCAGCAGCAATTTCAAAGGATTTTGAAGAAAAAACTATATCTATCCAAAATAAAATTGCCTCTCAAAAACAAAATTTTTCTGTTTTCCAAGATATCGGCGGTTTTTGGACACCTGGTAATGACACTTTAATGAACGATGTATTCAATCTATTAAACTTGTCAAATATCGCCTTCGACATAAATGGATACCAACAAATTGGTGTCGAGACAATAGTGGAACGAAATCCCGATATTATTTTAGCAAGTGATGTTTCGGTATACACAGCAAATTCAAATTTTTCTAATCTGGCTGCAGGAACCAACGGAAGAATCATCGAACTCAATGATGAAAGTCTAAGTATTGCTGGTCCTAGATTTATAACCGGTGTGACGAATCTGGCAAAGGCAATTTATCCAGAAATTTTTGAATGATTGTAAACAATATGTCATTTTATGATTCTCCAACACAAATCTTGGCACAAAAATCCCGCTACAATAGGATTTGGATAGGAATCTTGTTCTTGACATGCTGTGTTTTCGTCGGTATATGCTTTGGAACAATTCATATACCTATCAAACACACGATAGGTATTCTAACTCAATCACTCACCTTCTTGAACTTAGGTAATGAGTGGACAAATTCGCATGAAATCATCCTTTTAAAAATTAGACTTCCCAGAGTAATCTTAGCTTGTATTGTTGGTGCCGCCTTGGCATCATCGGGCGCTGCCTTTCAAGGTTTGTTCAGAAACCCTTTAGCAGATCCATACTTGATTGGTGTTGCAGGAGGAGCAGGCCTGGGTGCTGCAATAACAATACTTTCGAAAATCACATTAATAGTAAACCTAGAATTTTTCTTGCCAATTGCCGCATTTTCTGGAGCAATAATCACTGTCACTACAGCATACTTTATTTCATTAAAATCTGGAAAAGTATCCTTGATTTCTTTGATTCTCGCTGGAGTAGCAATTTCGGCTTCGACAAGTGCTATTACTGCATTTTTAATGATCAGGAGCAACCCTGATCTCAGACCATTAGTCAGTTGGCTCTTAGGAGGATTCCAATCAGCAGAATGGAGTCAAGTATTCATTTTGTTAGTTTATTTGATACCAAGTTGGATTCTTATGATGGCATACAGCCGAACTCTTAACACTCTTCAATTAGATGAAAAAATGGCAAAACAACTAGGAGTGAATATAGAGAAGACCAAGGTAATCATTATTACCACTGCCACTTTAGCAACAGCTGCTGCAGTTGCATTCAGCGGAATTATTGGATTTGTAGGATTGATAGCGCCTCATTGTGTTAGGTTGATATGGAATAATGACTATCGCTCCCTAATACCAACTTCTGCTTTACTAGGTGCTAGCTTCATGATTTTAGCAGATCTAGTTTCCCGAACAATTATCGCCCCTTCAGAATTACCAGTTGGAATAATCACGGCCCTTTTTGGGACTCCATTCTTTTTATACCTACTACGAAAACACAACGCTTAGTGAAATATGCTGAAACTAGAAAATATATATTTTTCTTATGGAATTGATGAAATCCTAAACGATTTCACAATGTCTGTAGAAAATAATGAACTGATTGCGATTTTAGGACCGAATGGGGTTGGGAAATCAACACTTATAGATCTAATCAATGGCTCACTAAAGCCCGATATTGGGAATATCTTTTTGGACGATTATGACTTAAATTGTCTGAATGCTTCCGAAAGGTCAAAACTAGTATCAACTGTTCCTCAAACTAATTCAATTCCTGGGGAAATGCTCACCTCAGAACTAGTATTGATGGGAAGAAATCCTCATTTGAAACTTCTTCAATGGGAAGACGCGAACGATTATAAAATCGTTGAAGAATCAATGCGATCAACGGAAATACTAGATTTGGCAAACAGGCCAATTAACTCACTGTCAGGAGGAGAGCTTCAAAGATCTTTAATCGCAATGTCATTATGTCAGCAAACTCCAATCATCTTATTAGATGAACCTACCTCTAATTTAGACATTGCTAACCAAAACAAAATTATGCATCTAATCCTGAATATTCAAAAACAAAGATCATGCATAGTAATTATGACAATGCATGATCTAAATCTTGCGAGTCAGTTTTGTGATCGAATTATTATGTTGCACAAAGGGAAAAACTTTTCCGAAGGAACACCCCAGATGATCATGACTAGGGAAAACATCTTGCAGGTTTATGGAACAAACGTTGAAGTACTAAATCTCAATTGGCAAGAAAGCCCAGTAATTGTGACTCGCAGGAATCAAGATTCTACATAAGATTTTTGCCACTTAGCATCATTTGAACTATAATTGCAGGATCTCAAAAAGGCTTTAGATTTGTTAAATTCCTCAAACGAATTATATTTTTTAATCATTTCGATTCTGGTAGCTTACTTTCTAGGTTCAGTCCCAATCGCTGATAGAATAAGCAGACGACGAGGAATTGATATTTTTTCAAAAGGTACTGGTCTAGCAGGAGCTACAAATGTTCGAAAAGAAGTTGGATTCAAGTCGTCTATTATTGTGGTTGCCGGTGACACACTAAAAGGCATATTAGCCATACTAGTTGCCCAAAAATTCGGTGTTTCTGGTTATTGGATATTTCTTCCAGCATTTGCTGCTATTGCAGGACATTGGAGATCGGTTTTTACGAATTTCCGTGGTGGAGATGGACTAATAGTCCTTGGCGGCATAATTGTCGCTTTATTTGATGTTTTCGGAGTAATAAGTATTACCCTAGCAATGCTAATAGGTTTAGGAGGACAAAAACTTTTCTATTCATCCCTGATGAGCATTGTTGCAGGAAATGTGTCTTTAATTGTGCTAAGTGCCACATTCGAAGGGCCTCAAATATTCAAACTCGCCGTTGGTACGGGAATGTTATCAACACTGGTCCTGATTCATGCTTTAAAAGGACACTCGAAGCGCAACAAAGAAAAAGTTTTAGACCAACAATTCCAATCCGAAGCGCACACACTATAAAACAAAGTCATGCAAATGACTTGAACTAATTAATTCCCAATTTCGGATTAATCATCATATGGTGCTGGCAACGGTGGTGGATTAAGTTCAGTAATTAAAAATTCGGTAGTCAATACCATACCTGCAACACTGGCTGAATTATCAATCACAGATTTGGTAACTTTAACAGGATCAATTATACCCATCTCCTTCATATTACCAAATTGATTTCTCGCAGCATCAAAACCCCAATCATCTTGTCCACTAATTACCCCATCGAGAATTACTTCACCGCTATATCCGGCATTATCTGCAATGACTTTCACAGGATATTCGCATGCTTTGAGCATCAAATTAATCCCATTCATCACATCCCTATCAGGGTTCTCGATACTACCCTTGAGAGCTTGAGAAGCACGTACTAAAGCAGTTCCACCTCCAGCAATTATACCTTCTGCCATAGCTGCTCTAGTTGCAGCAATCGCATCCTCGACTCGTTGACGTTTTTCTCTTAGTTCAATCTCAGTTGCTGCACCGACTTTAATCACTGCAACTCCTCCACTCATTTTTGCAGCTCGTTCTTCCAATTTTTCCCGATCATAATCTGAGCTAACTTCCTTAGAAGATTCAATAATTTGATTTACCCTATTCTTTACAACATCTTCATTGCCTACACCTTCGACAAATGTTGTATTATCTTTGTTAGAAATTACTCTTCTGCATCGACCCAAGTCTGAGATCTCGACCGATTCCAGAGTTCTTCCAATATCAGTGCTAATAACATTTGCATTAAAAAGGACTGCCATATCTTCCAGTACAGCTTTTCTTCTATCTCCAAAAGCAGGTGCTTTAATTGCTAAACAGTTTAAATTGCCTCTGGTCTTATTAACCACTAAAGTAGCAAGCGCCTCCCCCTCAATGTCTTCTGCAATGACGACTATATTCCGTGAAACAGATGAAAGTTTTTCAAGTATCGGAACAAGATCTGATGCTGTCGAAATTTTTTCACTTGTGATTAGAATATAAGGATCCTCAATCTCTGCAATCATTTTGTCTTGGTTAGTTACCAAGTAGGGAGAAAGATAACCCCGATCTATTTCCATCCCCTCAACATATTCAACATCGTAATTTAGACCTCTAGAATCTTCTACAGTTACAACTCCATTTTGACCCACATTATTCAAAACATCGGCAATGATTTGTCCCATTGCATCCTCATGTGCAGACAAAATAGCCACTTGCCTTATTTCATCTATTCCTGCGACTGCTTGGGCCTGCGAATCAATTTCCTTTTTAATTGCACTAGCAGCGATATCTATACCACGTTTCAAAGCCATTGGATCAACACCTGAAGTAATCAATCGGAAACCTTCATGCAAAATATTTTGAGCAAGAACTGTCGATGTGGTAGTACCATCGCCCACATCATCATTGGTTTTACTAGCTGCTTCCTTGACTAATTGGACACCCATATTCGGAAAAGGTTCTTTTAACTCTATCTCTTTTGCAATAGTCACTCCGTCACTACAAACTTTGGGGGGTCCAAACTCCTGATCCAACACAACATTCCTTCCACCAGGGCCTAAAGTAACTCCAACTGCTCTGACTAATGTATCAACACCCTCAAGCAGCAAAGCTCTTGCCTCAATTTCGGACGCAATTTGTTTCGCCATTCTTTGCTCTCCAATCAAACAATTAAATCGTGAATAATGTATGATAATTTTACACCAAAATCATCGATTAGCCAATTATAATTTTATGTGATGAATAGATTCGAAAAGATCATTTTACAGGATAATACGACTTCGAGAAGAATCTTGCTCTTCACTGAGATCGAATAGAAATCCACAGAATCATAGTGACAATTGGTAGCACAATTGCCCATAATATTAGTCTGGAATAATTAAATTTAAACAAAATACAAACTTTAAAAAATATAGTAACAAATCTTAAAATTCACCAAATTCGATAATATCATGAAAATAAAACTTATAGCATTAGATGTCGACGGAACAATCCGTGAAACAGGAAAACCGATATCCAACCGCACTATGAAGGCAATCAGTCTATTAAAAGGTTCTGGAGTAATCGTTGCAATTGCTACAGGCAGAATGGCCCCTTCAGCAATCAACGTTTGGCATGAACTAGGAATCCAGTCACCCTTAATCTGTCACCAAGGTGCACTTATATTAGATCCATCAACCAAAAAAATCCTCAAACACACTCCCTTATCTTATGAGAGTGCGATACAGGCTTTGGAAATTTTGGATGATTGTGAAATTGACTGCATGGCAAATTATGATGGCAATGTTTACGTAAACAAAAAATCTGATTGGTTTGAATCATATTGTGAAAGAAATAATGTCGACCTAATTGAATCACCTCTGAAATTACTCGCACAGAAAAATCTCACCAGGATAGTAGCAATTTCAGCAGAACATAAAATCAAATCTTTACAAAAAATTATGTCAAAAACATTGGGAGCTACTACCTATGTAACGAGATCTCTACCACATTTTTGCGAAGTTTTAGCCCCGAATGCTGGAAAAGAAAGTGCTCTGCAATGGATATGTGATCAAAACCAAATCAATCCAAATGAAACAATTGCATTCGGAAATGGATACAATGACATAAAAATGCTTGAATGGGCTGGAATTGGTATAGCAGTTGGAGATGCAGTTGTTGAAGCCCTAGAAGTTGCAGACAGAGTTGCTCCTTCATTAGAAGATGATGGAGTTGCCCAGGTAATTGAAGATCTAATGAATTCAGGGCAATTGGAATTGTAAAACAATATGTATCAGAAACCTAAAATATCAGTCTTTGGTAGTCTTAATATGGATTTGGTAGTCAAAAGTCTCAGACTACCAAAAAATGGCGAGACAATTAGGGGAGACTCATTTAATACTACACCTGGAGGCAAAGGAGCCAATCAGGCTGTTGCAGCTTCTAAAATGGGTGCAAACACTGAAATGATTGGAAGAGTAGGTGATGACTTATTTGGGAAACAATTGATTTCCTACCTCAATTCACAAAATGTAGGCACGGACTCAATCAATATTGATCAGGATTCGCACTCTGGAATTGCCATCATTAATATAGATTCAGCATCAGGAGAAAACCGAATCATAGTAGTCTCTGGGGCAAATATGGAATGTGGTGAATTTGAACTAGAAATCGCAAACAATCTAATCTCCCAATCAGATTGTTTAATGATTCAATTAGAGATTCCCAAACAAATATCATTAGCGG
>CAZWTJ010000067.1:0-6798 GCA_964637555.1 uncultured Dehalococcoidia bacterium
CGAAGAAAATGGTAGATTACATGATCATAGATTGAGAGAAAATTTTATCGAAAGGATTTTTGCATTTAAGAGATGGCAGTTGCTAATTAATGAGTCACCTAAACCTTCAGATTTAGTTACATTTCATACATCTTTTAAGTGCACTCTAATGGCTCATCATCCAAATGCTCAAACTGAGTTGGGAAGAATTGTTGCAAGGTCCGGGAGTCAGGATTTTGAAATTACTCTAGACGAATATGGCAAAAAATTTATGTCTTTTATGAGTATTGTTGCCACACCTAAAACACACACTAATGTTTTACACCATTTGATGGGATTTCTGAAGAATTATTTAGATAGTAATGACAAAGTTGAACTTTTGAGTGTTATTGAAGATTATAGGGTTGGAGAAGTCCCGTTAGTTGTACCTATTACCTTACTTAAACATCACTTTAGTCGAAATCCTTTGCCAGATTGGGTAAAAGTCCAAGTTTATTTAAATCCTTATCCAAAAGAATTATCACTTCGAAATCATGTGTAACAATAATCGAGAGGGATTGTCTGATGAGATCTTATCAATCTAAAACTCCTAGTATGACAAAAGACGAGGCAATTCAGTTACATTATGAAGCATTAGTAATTGATGCCCAACAGCCTCCAGCAACTACAGGATTCTTGTTCAATTCTACGATGAAAGAAGATCTGGAAAGAATGAATATCGCAGGATATACCAGGGAAGAAGCTCATTCACGGCTGCTAAAAGTGGCGGCTAATGAAATTCAAACCAACCAATCAGCTATCGATGATTATTTTGCTGTTTGGCAAGATTCTGGAATTACTGTTGGTGCAGGGACTTATGCTGGAGGGACGCGTATAGAGTCTGCATTTGAAGATGCCGTCACATTGTTAGCTCAAGCTCGCTCAATCATTGATGCTTCAGATGGTAAATTGATCCTTGTACGTAAAGCTTTAGACATTGAATTGGCGTATAAGAATGGGGTGAATGGTTTGATAATGGATTTTCAAGATACTCTACCATTTGGTACTGATTTGGACAGAATAGATATGTTTCATAATTTGGGTATAAGGCAAGTACAGTTAACCTATAATTTAAGAAATTTGGTAGGTGATGGGTGTACTGAAGCAAACCCAAGTGGGATTAGTTATTTTGGTCGTACAGTAGTTGAGAGACTGAATGAGTTAAATATTATTGTTGATGTCAGCCACTGTAGTGAGGCCGTAGGATGGGACGCAATCGAAATTTCTTCTTCACCAGTGATTATTAGTCATTCCACTTCGAAGGCTATAGCTTTTCATGATAGGGCAAAAAGCGATGAATTAGCGCGTGCAATTGCTGAACAAGGAGGGTTTTTTGGCGTTGCAGTAGTACCAGGATTTTTACAGGATGAGTCGTATGTTGCAACACTTGATCAGTTTGTGGACCATGTTGTTCATTTGGTTGATGTGATGGGTATTGAACACGTAGGTGTTGGTAATGACAAGTGTGGTACAGGACCTCAAACGGGTACATTAATTGAATTTCCTGAAGAAATGCCGATTGATAGATTTGGTGATTTTGATTGGATAGGATTTAGGGAGGAACATCGGGTTCATGGTGAGTATAGGATGGAAGATTACCAAACCGTTAGAGACTGGCCAAATATTACTGTAAAACTTGCTGAAAGAGGATTTAATGAATCTGAGATTCGAAAACTATTGGGGTTAAATTATTTGAGGGTTTTTCGAGAGATAGTGGGATAGACCACATGAAAATTACTGAAGTAAAGGCGATTTATCCCAAATACAAAAAAATCCCAGTATCGTGGAGGACAAATTTTTGGCAAATTGTAGTTAGAATTGAGTCTGATAATGGATATGTGGGATTTGGTTTTGGCGGCGGTGGAATTGCATCCGAAGCAATTGTGAATTCACATTTTCGAGATCTTTTAATCGGTCAACAAGTTGATAGTATTTTTGATATCCAAAGAATTTGGGACATGTTATATTACGCCTCTTTGCCATATGGTAGAAAAGGGATAGCCATAATGGCTCTTAGCGGGGTAGATTTGGCACTTTATGATCTTCTAGGGAAGGCTTTAAAGGAGCCAGTTCACCAGTTGATAGGTGGAAAAATTAAGGATGAGGTGGACTGCTATGTGACGGGATCTGATTTGGAAAACTTCTTCAAATTGGGGTTTAATGCTTGTAAATTATCACATCGATGGTCTGGGGGAGAGTCTAGCTTTGAAGATGCCGAACAAAAAATTTCAACAGCGCGTGGAATTTTTGGTAAAGATGCCAAGCTGATGTTGGATGTTTATATGTCGTGGGATTTTGATGTGACAATAGAAATGTCCCGCAGACTTTCAAAATATAATGTATTTTGGTTTGAAGATGTTTTAACTCCAGACGATTTGGGTCAGCAATCTAAGTTGAAATCTTTGGTGGCCCCAATTCTAATTGCTGGAGGAGAGCACGAGTTTACACATCACGGATTTCAGGCTATTGCAGATTCTGATGCGTTAGATTTGTGGCAACCAGATATTACTTGGTGCGGGGGGATAACTGCCGGAGTTCGGATTGTTGAAATTGCCAATCAGTTTGGCGTACCAGTTTCACCTCATAGGGGGGCAGAGGTCTGGGCATTACACCTCATAGAAGCTTCCGATTGTTTGAATCTGGCTGAGTATCATCAAGATCATATTGTTTCAGAAAGAGATGAAGTATGGATCCAAGAACCGGTACCAACCGATGGAAAAATTTCTTCTTCATCTGAACCTGGATTTGGAGTAGAACTTAATGAGAAGATTTTGTAAATTCAATGATTGGTAAGTGTTCTATCCTCGACCGATGTAAGGCATTTTCGTTGCCATTATTGTCATGAATTGGATATTAGTTTCTATAGGTAAATTGGCAATAGTGACCACAGCTTCGGCAACATGGTTTACATCAAAGGTTGGTTCGATTTCCACAGAGCCATTCGCTTGAGGAACACCCTGCTTCATTCTTTCTGTCATGGGGGTTCCTGCGTTCCCAATGTCAATTTGACTACCCGAAATATTATATTTTCTGCCGTCTAAAGAAATAGATTTTGTGAGTCCAGTAATTGCATGTTTTGTTGCTGTATAAGGTGCGGAGTTAGGCCTAGGAGCGTGTGCTGAAATGGAGCCATTATTGATGATTCTCCCTCCCATTGGATCTTGAGATTTCATTATTTTAAATGCTTCTCTAGCACATAAAAATGATCCAGTAAGATTTGTATCTACTACAGTTTTCCATTGGTCGAAAGTTAAATCTTCAAACAAGATTGGAGGAGCTCCAGTACCTGCATTGTTGAATAGTAAGTCAAGCTTGCCAAATTCTTTATGTGTTGTAGCAAACAGGTTTTCAATTGAATCTGGGTCACCTACATCAGTGGGGACGCATAGTGTATTTGATGAGGTGTCGGCCATTTCAGTAGTTTCCTGTAGGGTTTCTAGACGTCGACCTGCCAAAACCACTGAGTAACCTTCTTTTAAAAGGGCTAATGATGAAGCCCTGCCTACTCCGGAACCAGCTCCTGTAATAATAGCGACTTTTTGGGAATCCATTTGAGAACCTCACAATGTATATTTTTTGTGTATTATAGCCTTAGACTACTGAAAAATACACAAAATTTTTTATGACCAAAATTGTACTATTTCTAGGATAGAATGATATGAAATTTAACAGGTTAAATATTTTTTTAATTTCAATTTTGTTGGCAGGACTCCTTGTAGGCTGTAATTCTTCCGCCACTGTATCTTCTAGTAAAACAAGTGATGCCGAAATTGAAAAGTTGTCCTCTCTAAAACAAGTAGGAAATACTGTTGGTGATTTGTCACCAAGTTTTGATCTATTGACTATTAAGGGTGAGAATATTTCCTTAGGTGGTACGAATAATCAAAATCATCCGGTATTCTTGTTTTTTTTCAGTCCCTTCTGAGGTACATGTCGTGCTGAGTTACAGCATTTCAAAGAAATTATTCCTGACTTTTCAGGGGAAATGGATTTCATTTTGATTGATATAGGTAGTGGTTTTGGTAATGAGGCATTAGAAAGTTTTGTGACCGAACAATCTTATAACGGGATTGTAGGGATAGCGGACAGAGGCATATTGAATTTATTGGATGTAAAAATTCAATCTACTAAGATAGCAATAGATTCCGAAGGTACGATAATTTACAGAGAAGGTTATGGAAAAGGTGGAAAAGACGAATTTATAGATGTCTTTTCCAAACTTTCTTCAAAGAATTCATAATGTTAAGAGATTGATTGTTTGAAAGGAGAACAAAATGTCGGTAGTTGGATATGGAGATCACAGATATGAATTGGATGATTCTTGGCCAAATATTCCTGAAGGATGGACATTAGGTAATGGGTGGGCAGGTCCTAGAAATCCTATTCCATACAATTGGTTTGCAATAGGAATTACAGATGTCGCTGCTGATTCAAATGACCGAATATATGTTTGTAATAGAGACAAACACCCAGTGGTTGTTTTTGAGGCGGATTCGGGTGATTTTGTCACTTCTTGGGGAGAATATGAATTCAAAGAAGCACATGGAATTCACGTTGATTCTGAGGATAATGTTTGGACTACTGATCGGCAAGATCATATTACAATGAAGCACACGAAGCATGGGGAGCTATTATTAGAAATCGGGAAGAGAGGGTGGGGAATGGCTTCAGTTAGCCCGTTTGGCACTCATCCTAGTCATGCTTTTTTAGGTGGTCCTTTTAATATGCCCGCAGGTGTATCGACTGCATCAACAGGAGCCATTTTTGTAGCCGATGGGTATGGTAATCGGCAAGTTCATAGGTTTGACCCTTCTGGGGAGAGGGAGCTGTCTTGGGGGATTTCGGGAACAGGTGAAGGAGAATTCTCTTTAGTCCATAATGTGGATATTGATTCACAAGACCGGGTATATATTTGTGACAGAGAAAATGATCGCATCCAAATTTTTGACTATGACGGAAATTTTATTGAGAGTTGGAATGATCTTTATTATCCCGGTGGAGTGCACTGTGACAGGCAAAACCTAGTATATGTTGCTGAACAGGGTGGAAGTAGAAGGAATAGAGATAATGGTTTTTCAGTTTTCACCGAATCTGGGGAACTTGTTTCTGCAGTTCGAAGACCTTATGAGGAAAGACATCCACAACCCCATGGAATTTGTATTGATTCGAAAGGTAATATTTACTTAGCTCAGCTGCCAGCAAGGAAGAAAGCGGACATGGATCATAAAGTTTCGAAATATGTAAAGATAAGATGAGTGGGATCGATTCAATGAAAATCTGCTATAATATTTATACGTTATTTAGTGAATTCTGTAGGTAAAAATGCTGAAAAAAGCTATTGACCATGTGGTTGTTCGCCATGGTAGAACTGTGAACGATGAAGAAGTAGCTATACCGGTTGCTACAGATTTAACAACGGTTCCAGGTATTCCTACTAGAGAATCGGATGTTTCATTTTATTCTACTAATTATCCTTTAGAAACTCATAATATTGAAAAGACTGCTGATCGTGACTGGATTTGGACTGTATACGATGAAGAGTTGTATAAGTATTTAAAGCGACATGATGAATTAGTAGGTCCTCTGATTGAAGCATCTGAAGGATCTGCAGAACTTGAACCGATTTCTATTCCTGATAAGAGCGTAGATGTTACAAGCCAAATTCGTGAAAAAGCAAGGAATTTAGGATTTGGAGAGGTAGGTTTTACTAGATTTGACTATCATTATGCGCTTCTTGCTAAGAAGAGTTGGGTGCAGTACGAGCATGTAATTTGTTTAGCAATTGAACAAGATTATGTTATGACACAATCGGCACCAAGTTTGATGGCAGAACAAGCTCATTATGGCGCCTATGAACTTGAAGGGGCACTTCTGTTAGATTTAGCAGAATATATTCGAGGACTTGGATATCATGCCCAAGTTCATAGTCCTAACGACAATAGTTCAGTTTTTATTCCTATGTTTGTAGCTGCGGGATTAGGTCAATTGGGAGCTAATGGGCAGTTACTTTCTCCTCATTTCGGATCTAGGTCTCGTTTGGCTCTTCTTACTACTGATGCCCCATTAGCGCATGATGCTCCAGTAGATTATGGTATAAATAATTTTTGTAAAGAGTGCCAAATATGTGTTAACAGGTGTCCTGGTCGAGCATTGGTTAGGGAAAAAGTATGGTGGCGAGGGGTGGAAAAATTTAAAGTGATTTATGACAGATGTCGTCCGATCATGGGAAGGTATTCTGGTTGCGCCATTTGTATAAAGACTTGCCCTATTCAACGTTACGGTATGAAACCAGTGATGGAATATTATGTTGAAACCGGAGAGGTTTTGGGTAAAGGGACAGAAAATTTAGAAGGATATGATTTTATGGAAAAGGGGCATTTTTCTCCAGGGCAATTGCCTGCTTTCGATAAAGATACTTTTCAAATTCCCCAGGGAACAAATGAGGATTGGCTTTTTGAAGAATTCAAGACAAAATTAAAAAGCGGCCAAAAAATTTCTCAACAATATGCTACGAAATTTGTTTCTTCTGTCAAAGAAGTTTTAGAAAAGGGTAAAATTACCAGAGATTAATTTATATATCTTATGTGACATGACACTGGGAGTTTATAATGTTTAATCAATTGATGGCACAATTAACTACCAAAAGAATCATTATCATAGTGGTTTTTGTTGCCATAGCTATTTACATTGTTTGGTATGTGATTGAAGCTTTAGACGGATTTGATCCAAATTATAAGCCGTATAAACAGCCGTGGCAGAGCGGAGCTCATGTTGGTAATG
>CAZWTJ010000068.1:0-6765 GCA_964637555.1 uncultured Dehalococcoidia bacterium
ATTCAGAGGTCCATCCACTGCATATCCTGAGCAGTTCTACTTCAAGAAGTAAGACCTAACTCCCATATATAATAAAACCAGTAGCCGTTTATTGAACCAGACGGCTACTGTTGTAATAACACTTAGAAATGTAGGGGATATTACTGGGAGAGATTTCTAATGGATTGGGTAATTACAGGGCTAGTTAGCGCATTCTTGTTTGCGATAGTCACCGTATCGGATAAACGGTTGCTAGCTGTTTATATGCCTAGCGTAAGAAGTTTCTATTTTTTGGTTGGTTTATGTCAAATAATACTTGGCATAGTAATTTCGATTTTTTCACCTTGGAGTTCGACACCTTCATTGGGGGGTATTTTAATTGGGATTTCGTCCGGGGTTTCTTGGGGACTGGGACTAGCATTAATGTTTTATGGGATTAGTAAACTCGAAGTTTCTAAGGTAATGCCTATAGCACATACGTATCCAGTTTTCGTATCCATTATGGCGATTGTATTTCTAGGCGATACTATTTCTTTGATTCAGTCTGTCGGAATATTAATTACGGTCGTAGGAGCATCAATAATAGCCGCTAGTCAGACAAAAGGAATAAAAAAGAGTGCGGCATCATTAGTGTATTTTTTAGTTTTGCTGGGAAGTATTTTAACTGCAGTGGCAAACGTGACATATAAAGCTGGTTTAGAGGAGATGGGATTTTGGGATTTGTTTGCGACTCGTTCAGTTTTTCAAGGATTAGTATTGATGCTTGCAGGTTGTCATTTAGGAATAATTCGAGAGTTAAAGCAGGTAATAAGCTCAAAAGTCGGATTAGGGCTATTTATTTTTTCTGAAGGTTTGGCAGCCCCTATTGCAATTATGGTCATGTTGGTCGCATTGTCACTAGGTCCTGTAGCATTAGCGTCAACAATAGTCTCTACACGCCCACTGTTTGTTCTGTTTATAAGTGGATTTTTAAGTATCAGTTATTTAAGTTTATTAGATGAACCATTTACTAAAAGAACATTTCCTATAAAGTTGTTATCCATAGTATTAATATTTTTCGGAGTTTCCTTACTGACAATAGGGTCAACATAAAAATGTAGAGGAATTGAATGCGAAAACAAATTACAATATGCATAATAGTATTGGTAGCAATTGCAGTGGTTTTTGCAAGGACAATAAGTTAGCTCTATAAAAGAGTTAACATTTGGATAGTGAAATGTCGGAAAATTGTCGGCTTGACAGGTGATAGATAATGCGTCAGATTTTACATGCTGATTTTGATGCATTTTATGCTTCTATTGAACAACGCGAAAATCCTAAATTGAAAGGTCGTCCTGTGGTGGTTGGAGGTCGACCAGATCAAAGAGGAGTTGTAGCTTCAGCATCATATGAAGCAAGGTCATATGGAGTTCGATCAGCCATGCCTACAGCCACTGCACTAAAGATGTGTCCCAGTTCTGAATTGATACAACCCAGGATCGCATTTTATAAAGAGATCTCTGATCAAGTTTTGGAGTTGTTTCACGAAATCACCTCGGTAGTTGAGCCTTTGTCTTTAGATGAAGCGTTTCTAGATATAACAGATATTTCTACAGGCGTTAAGTCTTCATTGAAGATTGCATATAGGTTGAAACAAAAAGTTAAATCGACTTTAGGCTTGACGATTTCGGTTGGAGTGGCAAGTAATAAATCTACTGCAAAGATTGCTTCAAGTATTAATAAACCAGATGGTTTTAAGATTTTAAAGCCTGAGGAGGAGTTAGAATTTTTGAAGCCTTTACCGGTAAATTTTTTATGGGGTGTTGGTAGAAAAACAGAAGAAAAACTTCATTCATTAGGAGTGCAAACTGTTGGAGATTTGGCGAATCAGAGTGCAACTTGGGCAAAGAATTATTTTGGTAAGAATGGATCACAATTGCTTTTACGAGCTAGGGGTATAGATGAGAGACCAGTTAGTGTAATTCGCGTTGCAAAATCCATTAGTTCCGAGACAACGTTGCTTGAAGATTCAGCTAATTTAGACGATATATTAGTACTAGCATACGGATTATGTGAAGAAGTAGGCAGAAAAATGGAATCCGAAAAGATTTTTGGTTCTACTGTCAGGGTAAAACTTCGACTTTCTGATTTTACAACTTTTACTAGGCAATTGAGCTTAAAAGACTCAATTCAAAACGCAGATGAGATATACAAGATTTGTCGAGTGTTAATAACCAAAGAGGTAAAATTTGGTCGGCAATTTAGATTAATAGGTGTTGGAGTTTCGGGTTTTTTTGACAAAAATGATTCTGTAAAAAATCTATTTTCTGACTCTGGGCAAATGAATCTGCCTGATTTGTAAATCCTATTTCAATCTTTCTTCAACAGTTTATCTCTATGTAATCCCTTATGATGATGCTTGTGTTGGTTTTTAAATTTTGAGTCCTTTAGGAATACGGATTTCTTTTTCGGTAGAAAATCATCTTCAAAGTGGTTATCTATTGCAATTTGCTTATGAACATCTTGAATAATTTTATTTTGGCGGTCAATTGAATTTTGAAGATGCGTGATTTGTAACGCCAAAAAAATTAAAGCGACTAATATCAAAATATTTAATATCAGAAAAATGATAGTTGATAAGGAAATTTCAATATTGAATTTGACTGACATATTCCCTCCAATAGTTTTTCGATGAGATTATTTTGTTTCCAGGTCTAGTTTTTCGGCATGGTTATAGTCATTTTCTGCCAAAGTTATTTCATTGAGTCTTTCCAGTAAAATTGCTCTTTCATAAAATGCGCTCGACATATTAGGATCCAAATTAATTGCTTGAGAAAAATCGAACAAAGCATTTTGGGTATGATTTGTCAGGCTGAATAATATACCCCTTTGGAAGTAAAGATCGGGATCATTAGGATTTAATTGAATAGACTTTGAAAAGTCAGAAATTGCAAGGAAGTGATTGTTATTGTCCCGTAAAATTTGACCTCTGAGAGAGTAAAATTTTGTATTATTAGGTGTTTGATTAATTGCTTTGTTTATGTCATGCAAGGCTTCAGGGAGTCTTTTAAGTAGGTAGTATGTTTGTGCTCTCTGATACAAAGCATTTTCTCGTCGCGGAGCTAAATTAAGTGCGTGATTAAAATAAAATAGAGCTGTTTCAGGTTTTTGGGATTCCATCGCAGCAATCCCTGATTCGATCAGTCTAGATACATCTGCAGAAGTGGTGACATATTTAGTAGAATTCGGAAATTTCATTTGTTCTGAATTGTAGTGCGTTAGATCCGTTTGAACCAGATTTGGAGAGAATTTTTTTTTAGAAATAGAATTATTACCCAAAGATTGTGTTTTTGGGCTTTCTAAACGAACCACATGATCCATGTTTTTTGGAGAATAAGAAAACACTGACATTGAAATAAACGATATCAAAATTACGGGTATCCCTATAAGAATGGATGTGTATATTCTTTGCATGAAATTCCTGGCGTTTCTCTAATTTAGCGAGGGTATGTGGGTTTTAGTCGTGTTCTTTGTGGTCTGAAGCATGCCACAACTTATGAACCCAAGGGATTTTTGCAACTGCTGCAACTAGCATTCCAAAAAGTATTGTGCCAATGAAAAGAATATAAATATTGACTTCTGTGTATCGGCCTAATAGTAACAATGCTGCATCTTCGAAAAAATGTAAAACTGATACAATTGCACCAAATGAGAGTATTGCTTTCATGACTACCTCACAGAAAGATTTTGATGTTTTCTAATTGACAAATTAATATAGATAGTAAGTTTATTTTATCACGTCAGGCGTTAGAAAGATTTTTTAGATGAGCTGCAATTCAAAAATGAAGTAAGTGATTGAGAGGATTATATGCAAACGAGAAAATTGGGTTCTACTGGAATAGAAGTTAGTCGCTTAGGCATCGGTTTATCTGAGATTAGAGAGTCTGATGTCAATACTGTGGAAAAGCTACTAAATACTGCTTTGGATCAAGGGGTAAATTTTTTAGATACCTCTGCATGTTATGGGAATAGTGAGGAGCTCGTTGGTAAGACCGTTTTCAATAGACGAAGAGAGTTCTCATTAGCAACAAAATGCGGTCATATTACGGGTGGTTATGATGGCATTGCTTGGACTGCGGACACAATTAAACATAGTATTGAGAGAAGTCTGAGTAGGATGAAAACTGATTATCTAGATTTGGTACAACTCCACTCTTGTGACAAAGAGGTTCTCGAACAAGGTGAAGTCATAGATGAATTATTGGAAGCTAAAAAATCTGGCAAAACCCGATTTGTAGGATATAGCGGTGATAATGAAAACGCAGAGTGGGCTGTCCAATCAGGAATTTTCGATACCTTGCAAACTAGCTTCAGTTTAGTTGACCAGAAGGCAAGGAATGGGTTGCTTAAATCAGCTCAATCAAATGGTATGGGTATTATTATTAAACGTCCCATTGGTAATGGGGTTTGGGGGAAAGTTTCTTCCTCATCGGCGTATACTCAAGAATATTTTAATCGAGCGAAAGCAATGGCAGATTTGGGAGACATTATTGGATCCGAGGACCCAATTAGCATGGCAATGGGGTTTTTGTTTTCGCATGAAGAAATAAGCACAGCAATTATAGGAACCACAAATGTAAATCATCTTTTATCAAACATTCAAATGTTGGAAGATGGGGTATCCATTTCACCAAAAACACTTTCAGAGTTAGCAGATAGATTTGAAAATCTTGGCTCAGATTGGTATCAGATGAATTAGTACACCCAGTCTGAAAATCCCTGCTTGTAAATGTATTGTGAATGGATGTAAACTTCCACTAAGACATCAAGTGGGCTATCAGATTTGTGCAAAGGAATTTCGCTCAATGGTTAAAGTGAGTAACGTAACTCTATCCCCAATCGTTTCTACTAATGATATTACCTTACCTCCCTATGATCAGCATTTCCTTGAAGATGTATCCTTCCTAACTGCAATGACATTGGTTCTTATGGGGAATTATTCTCAAACTGGTCATTTTGGGGGTCCTTTAGCATATACGCCGTATACGGTTGCATTGCATTTAATAGGCCCTGAACTTGGAGGGTTGAGATATGATTACAGGCACCCAAAGCATCCATATGCAGATAAATTTATGTTGGCAGGAGGTCACAATGCACCTGTTAGTTATGCATTATGGATGATTTTTGGAGAATCTCTACGCAGGAAATATTTAGAAACAGGAGATGAGCAATTTCTTGCTGATTATAGCCAGACACTTTTACCGATTGATTCTTTGGGATTTAGAAGGTCAGCTGCAGGGATGGCAAATATTTTATCTGAGAATGGTTTGGAAGATCATCCTTTAATGGAGCAAGCAAATGTACGAGGAATTCGGGCGTTGGCTGGTCATTCTGAAAGTACAGATGTAACTAACGATGTTAATGGAGGCCCTTCAGGAATTGGGGTTGCGACTGCAGCGGGAAAAGCAACATTTTGGGATATTTTAGGATCTGGGGAATCTCCTAAAATTATTGCTATAGAGGGTGAATTTGCGATGACCTCTGGTCATTCCCAAGAGATGAAAACTCAAGCGGTGGCTCAACAAGTTGGTAAAAGGTTGAGAGTATTACTTTCATTTAACAATGCTGGTATAGATAATGAGTTAATTGGTGGGGTCATCCAACCACAATATGATTCTTACAGGATAATTGATCAATGGAGTTCCTATGGTTGGAACGTATTTTCTGTCGACGATGCAAATGATATTTCACAGGTCGTGGCAGCATTAAAATCGATGGAAGACTGGGATCCAAATGATCGCAGGCCAATGATTTTGGTAGGTAATACTACTAAGGGATGGTGGCCAGGTGCCGTAGATGGGCAAATTCCTGGATACGGCGATCAAATAATCAGTTATCAGAGTCATCCTTATACTTTTGCAATGAATTCAGATTATTTTATTGCATTGGCAAAGACTTTTGAGGACCGTTATGGAGTTCAATTTGAAGGAATAGGGGATGGTCCTGTTACAGATGAGAGAGAACGATTGCTTCAATATAAGGCCAATATCGATGTCGTAATGTCCGTATTGGGTAAAGAGGGAATTGGAGACTGGTTGTCCCAAAGATTGGTTTCTCTAGGTGAATCGGTTCCTGATCAAATTCCAATGAGGATTGATCCAACTAAGAATTCATTCTTAGATGATCGTCTGAATCCTAATAACTTATCAACTGATCCCGTGAGTGTAACTGTTCAAAATCCTATCAGTGGAGAAGAAAAATCACTAGACATCAAAATGTTTGAGGAACCTGGCGCTTCTAAAGGTAGTCGTAGGGCAATTTCTGAGGTCGTGAAATGGGTGAATTATGTTACAGGGAATAGGTTGGTCTTGGCTGCGGCTGATTTGGCTGATTCAATTAATGTTGAAAAAGGTTCAATATGGGGCGAGTTTGATCCTGTTGAAAATCCATCTGGTATTCGGCTCAGATCGGCAATTCAAGAAGCAGGAAATGTTTCAACTGCAATAGGGATTGTTAGTCAATCTGCTTCGTTAGATCCTGAGAAGCATTCTGGGCTTTGGGCTTTAAGCGGTTCGTATGGTGCTTTTACTCCTTTAATGTATTTACCAGCTAGGGTGTGGAGTCAGCAAAATCAAGATAGTCCATTTCGATTAGGGGTTTTGAATATTTTAGCCGGACATTCGGGTCCCGAGACTGCGGCAGACGCTAGAACTCATTTTGGCATCTTTGCTCCACAAGTATGGAAGCTTTTCCCAAAAGATCAAGTGATCAATCTGAGTTTTTGGGACTACAATGATGTTGCTCCAG
>CAZWTJ010000069.1:0-6757 GCA_964637555.1 uncultured Dehalococcoidia bacterium
CTTAGAAGACAAACCAACATTTGATCTCCTTTCCAGAGGAGAAACCGTTGGCGTCTTCCAAATGGAAGGTAGTGGTATGACGAGATATCTAAAAGAACTTAAACCCACATCTGTTGAAGATGTTTCAGCAATGATTGCACTTTATCGTCCTGGACCTATGGAACATATAACCACATTCATTGATGCAAAACATGGCCGAAAAAAAGTGGAATACCTACATCCATCCCTAGAGAAGATATTGAAAGAAACTTATGGCGTGATTGTTTATCAAGATCAAGTATTGAATATTTTTAGAACTTTCGCCGGATATTCTTTTGGCGAAGCAGATATAGTACGAAAAGCAATGGGCAAAAAGATTCCTGAAATTATGGCTCAAGAGAAAGATAACTTTATTAATGGAGCTAATAATCTGGGGTACCCACAAAATCTTGCTACTCAACTATATAACCTTACGGAACCATTTGCCGGATATGCTTTTAACAAAGCACACAGTGTAAGTTATGGTCTGATTTCATATTGGACAGCATATTTCAAGGCAAATTATCCAGTTGAATATATGACTTCACTTCTAAATGTTTACTCTGGTAATAGTGACAAAATCCATACATCTATAGAGGAGTGCAGACGTCTATCAATCCCTGTTCTTCCTCCAGATTTGAACAAAAGTTTTGTGGATTTTAGTATCGAATCAACAGAATCCAATATACCTTCTATCCGCTGGGGTTTAGGTTCACTTATGAATGTTAGTCATACTACCATCAAACCTCTGATCGAGAACCGAACAAAACTTAATCCTCCAATTTTTCGTTCAATCGAGCATCTTTGCAAGTCAGCAGAATTAGCAGTGTTGAATCGTAAAATGTTAGAAAGCCTCATTAAATCAGGTTCTCTGGATTCTTTCGGAGACAGATCGGGGCTCATGAGCGTAATTGATCGCATTATTGCATTGTCCCAAAGTGAATCACAAATGAGAAATTCTATGCAAACTTCAATGTTTGATGCAATGCAAGAAGGAAATAGTGACAATTTAGCTTCCATAAATGTACCTGTCGAATCAACTTCTGAATCACAAAAAGATATTTGGGAGCAAGAATCTCTAGGAGTAAATTTATCGAACAACAAATTATTTGATGTCCTAGAATACTGTGAGGGTGGCAAAACAATTACTGGAAGGCATGGAATTAATTTTGATATGACAGGCCAAAAAATCGAAATCGCAGGCATCATTTCCAATGTGATGAATCGTGTTACTAAATCAAACCAAAACTTTTGTATCACTACCCTCCAAATGAGTGGTGGATCAATTGAATTATTCGTTTGGGAAAATATATTACAAACTACCAAAGATTTATGGAAAGAGAACAAGGCAATAATAATAGAAGGTAACGTGCGTGCCCGGAATGATGAACTCAGTATTAGTGTGACTACTGCAAACGAAATAGTTTTTGATTCTACAAATAAAGGAAACCATTCTAATGGATCTGTACCAATTCCTATACCGGTTTCGCAGAACCACAAACCACAAAATAATCAAAATTCATTAGTTTCAAAAGTAAAGGATCCGACAATTGAAGTGCATTCAACCACACTTGAAAATCAAACATTTGACGACCACAACCCTAAACAAATACTACTAAATCTAAAAGAACCATTAATTCTAAAAAACAACAAGCATCTTCTTCAGGATATCGCTAGATTAATGATGGACTTCCCAGGAAATGATAGTGTAATAATTGAAGTTGTTTCAGAAGAAAGTATCTACAAACTAGATTGGCCTCCAATGAAGGTAACCGCATCAGAAGACTTAATTACTTCAATTAACACACTCTTAGGTGATGCAGGCAATGCCTCAACCCAATACATAATGCTCTAAGTGAGTCAATGTAGTAGAATTACTTTGATTCTAGATTTATCAACAAAAATCTTAAATCAGGATCATAAAGCTCCAATGCGTTAGAACCACCAAAGCCAACTGAATGGCCACTCTTCGAAACAACTCTATGGCAGGGGACAATTAATGGAAATCGATTACCAGCCATAACTCTTCCAACCGCTCTAGATGCATTAGGATTAGAAATTTTTGAAGCGATCCATTTATAAGTTCTCGTTTGTCCTGTTGGGATCGTACGACAAATATTCCATACATCTTGTGAAAATCGTGAACTATTTGAATAATCTAATTTTTCATCAAACAGAATTCTGTCACCATCAAAATATTTTTCAATCTTCTCAGAAAATTTCTTAAAAAACCCGGGATAATAATTCAAGTCATGGCACTTTGAATTAATTCTTTTGATACACTCGTTCTTCGATAGCATTGGTAAGGTTGTCTGAGTAATACCATGTTCAGATGCAGATGTGCCAATCCATCCAAATTTTGTTTTAAAAACCGTATAAAACAATTCATTCATGAAGCATTTTCAAAAAACTAAAACACGTCAGGTTCTTTCGAAATTTGATCGAAGTCACTATGAGAGTAACTTCCAAGACTTCGGAAATTAAAATCTGAATAATTTTTGGTCCACAACATTGCAATTTTTAATGCTTTTCGGTAACCATCAGAAATATTTTGAAATTCTTCCGATTCTGAATCTTGACTGCCCGCACTTTTAATTCGCAAAATATCATCAGTTTCTTCAGTAAGAATTCTTTTAACCATAGCAAAATTATGAACTTCGTTTGTATCCTCGGTTTTAACCTTATGAATAATTCTTTGAGCCATCTGAGCGACAGATATCCTCCCGGTTGCTAAATCTTCCATCAAAGCCGGGTGAATACCAGGCTTCCCTTCAAGACTATCAATACCTTTTGCTCCACGTCCATTTAGCCAACCTTCCACATACTCAATAAGCATACGGGCATTTCTCCTAGTGCCTTCTTCAGTAATTGGACCTTCAGGAGCAGAAATCTGAATTGGGAAATTGTTTGGGTCATACATTTCAGGAGAAGGTTCCCATCCCGAATTCCTCAAATTCTTAAATGGGTCTGCAGCAGCCTTCATATGGAAAATATGTGCCACCCAAGCTCTTATAAATCCTTGGTTAGCCTCCCATTCTTTGTCCTCACTAATTGACTTAGATGCTGTTTCATTCACTTGATCATCTCTACTAGGCAAAGCAGTAGCCATACCACCAATTGGTACTGCTCCTCTTTTTAAACAAACAGCCACTAACCTTCTAAATATGTTTGACATAAATTCAGTTGTCTTAATATCAACGCCAAATCTATCTGGCCAAACAGAATTTGGATCAGACATTGTGTACTCCAGTACACTTGCCTTAAAATCCCACCTCGCAGCATTTAATCCAGCTGCATACTCTCCTAAAGCATAAAGAACCTCATCCATCACAAAAACTATCGGTAAAGATTCTACTAACGGGATAGCTTTAATAACAGAATCATCAGGATATTTTAAATAAGATTTGGAAAAATCAAAGAAATCCTTGTACCACTCAGCTTCTTCCACTAATTCCATCTTAGGCAAATAAAAATATAGCCCTTGCCCCCGTTCGACTTGTGCCAAACCACCATAATACATTGTAAGTCCCATACCTAAAATTGTCGCAGAAATCGGGTTGCCGTCAATTTGGAAATCATTCTCATCCAAATGCAACCCTCTTTCCCGATGCATAAAAAATGGCAATTCTCCATCTGCTAGTTCGTACTTCCTATCCCTAACAGGATTATAAAAACTTAACGTCCGCTGAGTGGCTCCTAAACGATTCCTAGCCGCAGATAAAGTATCTACTAATCTATGACCACCAGCATCTTCATCATCATCCAAATACCCCTCAGCTCTTTCCCCCTCAGGCCCAGGATTTAAAGCATTAATTGCCATATTAGTAATAGATACAGGTCCAGAGATTTCGATTCCTGGCTGTAAAAGCTGCGCCGGAACGGGTGGTACCTTCCAATCACCTTGATTAATATCCGATTCGGGAGGCAAAGTAGGCAAAACTTTATTACTAACAGCATTTCCGATCATAGCTTCTCGTTCTTTACGAATTGAATTCACTCGCGTTGAAAATTTATCATGTGCTTCCAACAGAAAACTCAAAAAGTCTTCTGTTAACAATTCATCACCATCAACAGATTGAAAATTTACTCTAGAAAATGCAGCCATAAAATCAGACCTCCAAATAGTTATTATTTAAAATATCAGTATCAGTGCCAAGAGTCGGAAACCGCTCTAGCTATAGCTGGAACAACTCTTGGATCTAAAGAATGTGGGATTATCTTATCTTTCGAAATTTCCGTCACAAGACCAGACAAGGCTAAAGCAGCAGAAATTTTCATTTCACTAGTTATTTTCGAAGCTCCAATATCAAGAGCACCTCTAAAAACACCAGGAAATGCCAGGACATTATTTATTTGATTGGGCAAATCACTTCGTCCAGTCCCTACTACTGACGCACCCCCAATAAACGCATCCTCGGGAAGAATTTCTGGGTCAGGATTAGCTAAAGCTAGAACTACTGGATCACTTGCCATTGATTGAATATTGCCCGAAGACAATAAATTAGATGTAGATAATCCAACAAAAATGTCTGCATTTTTAATCACATCAAAAATACTTCCCTCTAATTTTAACTTATTAGTTTTGGATGCAATTTGTTCTTTCACGGGAGTTAAATTATCTCTACCGGTAACAATTGCACCCTTTGTATCGACCAAAATAATATCTTCTACACCAAATTCAATTAACAATTCAGCAGTTCCAATCGCGCTGGCTCCAGCACCACTAAAAACGACTTTACATTCTGACAATTTTTTGCCTACAAGCTTGGAAGAATTCAACAACGCAGCCAATACTACTATCGCTGTCCCATGTTGGTCATCGTGAAAAACGGGGATTCCTAAATCCTGGAGCTCAGCCTCTATTTGGAAACATTTTGGAGCAGAAATATCTTCCAAAAGGACTCCACCAAAACTTGGAGTTAAATTTTTAACGAAAGAAATGATTTCTTCTGGCCCAGTGGATGAAATGCATAAAGGCCAAGCATCAATACCTGCAAGCTCTCTAAACAGAATTGCTTTTCCTTCCATTACTGGCATAGCTGCGGCTGGACCAATATCTCCTAGTCCTAATACAGCAGAACCATCCGAAACCACCGCTACCATATTCGAACGATTTGTATATTTGTTAGCGAGAGTAGGATCTTTGGCAATTTCTAGGCATACACCAGCTACACCAGGGGTATATGCCGTGGAAAGGTCTAAATCGGAAGATACTGGAACCTTCGAATTCATTGAAATCTTGCCTCGATTTTCAGCATGTAATTCCAATGCCAATTTTACATAATCCATAAAAGCTCCTGGAAGCGATAATATCAAATCAAAATAGATATCAACAAGAAAATTAAACACCTGTCAATATAACGAATACAGTGTAGCTATGATGATGGTTTCAGTCAAACCACAAAAAGGAGTATGGTGGGCGGTCGAGGACTTGAACCTCGGGCCTTCTGTGTGTAAAACAGATGCTCTAGCCACCTGAGCTAACCGCCCACATACAGAACCATTGTATATGAAATGGTATGTGAGACTCAAATATATAATTTTGGAGTGCGCTTGGCGGGACTCGAACCCACGGCCTCAGCCTTCGCAGGGCTGCGCTCTATCCATCTGAGCTACAAGCGCTTTTAAACATTCAACCTATTTGGTGCCGAAGAAGGGATTTGAACCCCCACATCCTTAAGGATACTACGTCCTGAACGTAGCGCGTCTACCATTCCGCCACTTCGGCAACAATGCTTTAGAGCCTAAAATAATTTGCAATTACAAGTAAAGATCAAATATTGAATGCCTTGATAGTCTATCCCCGAACATTGAACTAATCAATACCATCCGAATCGAACAAACTTGATTTATAACATTGTATTGATGGTGGGCGATACAAGACTCGAACTTGTGACCTCTTGCGTGTGAAGCAAGCGCTCTAACCAACTGAGCTAACCACCCACAAGTTTGCCAACAAATTTGGTGGAAATTTGGTGGCAACGCGTGGATTTGAACCACGGACCTAGCGCTTATGAAGCGCCCGCTCTAACCCCTGAGCTACGTTGCCATCAGCTAATTCTATCATATTATTCAAAGTTCTTTTCCAGATATTTTCAAAAACAACTTCCTTTTCTGCTATACTTAGTCTATCCAAATAAAAGTGAGAATTATATGCCAGGATTTGCTGTTTTAGGCGCACAATGGGGAGACGAAGGTAAGGGAAAAGTTATTGACTTTTTGTCAAGAGATGCTGACATTGTAGCTCGATTCTCAGGAGGAAATAATGCAGGCCATACTGTAATCAATGATCAGGGGAAATTCAGTTTCCATCTGATTCCATGTGGAGTGTTCTGGCCTCAGGCAATTAATATTATTGGAAATGGCGTTGTCCTAGATTTAGATGTTCTACTGAAAGAAATCAATGATTTGAAAAAGGAAGGTCTTGATTTAATTGGTAGATTGTTGGTTAGTGATAGAGCTCATGTAATCATGCCTCATCATGTTATGTTGGACCGATTAACCGAAACTACAAGAAGTGGCGGAGCCATTGGTACAACTGGGAAAGGAATAGGTCCTGCATATGCTGAAAAAGCCGCTAGAACAGGAATCAGAACCGCTGATTTGCTAGACCTAGAATCACTATTACCTAGACTTGAATCAATTATGCTACATAATAATGCAATAATTACCAAAGTATATGGTGGAGACCCAATTCCTCTAGATTTTGTATCCAAAAAATGTTCTGAATGGGCTAATG
>CAZWTJ010000070.1:0-6714 GCA_964637555.1 uncultured Dehalococcoidia bacterium
TGAAGATCAGAAAGTTCTCTCACTTCACCTTCATCTCTATTAAGATCAAAATACTCTTTAGCCCATTCTGAATCAGTAGCTTCTCCTAGAAGTTTTTGAACAAATACTCCATCAGAATCCAAAATCTGGATGGCTTCATTTCCCCAATCTGCCACAAAAATGTATCCCTCAGAGTCTACAACTATACTTGCAGGCTTTGTAAATTCACCATCTCCACTACCAAATTCACACAAAAATTCACCGTCTTTTGAAAATTTCTGAATTCTATCATTTCCCCAATCTGCGACGTAAATTTCAGAAGCAGGGCCTACAGTTATACCCCATGGCAAGTTCATTTCCCCAATTTTGTCCCCAAAAGTCCCAAAAGAAAAAATAAATCTGCCATCTTTAGAAAATTTTTGTATCCTATGATTCTTTGCATCTGATATCAAGAGATTATCGTCACCATCAATAACAATACCTGATGGACCATTCAACTGACCCTCATCAGAACCATGTGTCCCCCAATTAGAAATGAAATCACCTGAATCCCTAAAAATTGAAACTCGGTGATGATGTTCATCTGTCACATACACATTCCCAGAATTATCTAATGCTATCCCGCATGGCCATCTAAATGAACCTGGATCATCTCCACCCTTACCAAAAACACCAAAATATTCCTCTGCCTCATTCAAAACGGTAATCCGAATGGTATCTGGTGATGAAGCAATTTCAGAAGATCTACTAAGGACAAATATCCTCCCATCAGAAGACATTGCAGAATCAACAGGAAAATAAAATCCGCGTCCTCTCATGGTTGTCATACCTATAGTTCGAGAATATTTTAAAAAGGGTTTTTGGGAGACTTTTTTGGTAACCATTATCTTAATTACTCTCTTTGAAATTCAGGAGATGCAACAATAAGTTTTAAGATCCCCGAAATATTCACCTTACTAGATTCATCTAACCCGTTATCCATTATATGGACTTCACCATTTTGAGCTGCAAAATCTACAAGTTTAGACCTAGTATCATCCTGCACATTTATAGAACCCAAATGATCCAGACAAATATCAACAAGTCGCTCAGGTGAAACCACTACGCCATTGTCCGTTTCTACACTATCAAATAAATTTTGAGAACCCGGAGTATTAATGTTTCCAAGTTCTTCAGAAGCAAAATTCATTCGTTCTACTAATGCACCGGTATTTATCCAAGCCGTTCCACCATCATACCCTTCTACTGACGGAGGATTACTTAATGTTTGTCCCATTCGCTGCATTCTAAGTTGTTTGCCAGGAATTTCGAATTGAGGCATATCAACAGTTTCAGAAAGCCTTAGTACACCTGTAACAAACTCAGCCGGGCTTTTGACTTTCTCATACCAACAATTCTCTGATTTAAAGAAATCCGAATGGAATAAGCATTCCAACATCGATCGAATACTATGATTATTGTCAAAATACGCCTGAACTAACTGTTCAATTGCCTTTGGATCTCTTGGTTCTTGATAAGGCCATTGAGGAACTGGGGGTTCATCAGCAACAAAAAAATGATACATATGCCTAGCAACAAATCGTGCTGTTGCATCCTCTTCACAGATAATATCAATTATATCTTCACCAGAAAAATTCCCCTTACGCCCCAAAAATTCTTTTTCTGTAGAATCATGATCTTGCTCATCAAACTCATAATGCCACGAAATCCTCCCATAAGGCCAATCAGAATCTCTACCTGATCGAACCATCATGTATTCACAATTTCCAATAGTCCAACCTGTAAAAGCTCGAGCGCATTCTTTAACATCTTCCTCTGTATAATTCCCTACACCCATTGAAAAAAGTTCTAATAATTCCCGACCAAAATTCTCATTTATTGCTTCTTTATGATTTTGCTGGTTGTCTAACCAGATAAGCATTGCAGGATCTTTCGCCATCTCTAGAAGAAGGGTGTTAAAATCGCCCATCGCAAATCTCTTGAACATTCGAATTTGATCCGAAAGGGGTTTTGAATTGATTACCTTCGCATACCCAGTAGCGAAAATTCCATGCCAAAATAACGCCATTTTCTCTAACAATGGAGAGTCAGTAGTTGTCATACGATAAACCCAAGCCCCTAATCCACCAAGCCCCACTAACATACTGGTTTCATCAGGGTGATACCTTCTCAGGAGATGTTCAGAAATCGCCTGAGGATTGGATGTATCCAAAAGCTTCTCGACAGTAGCGTTATAACCTAAGCTAGAATATTGCTCAAGTTCACTTCGGGTAGCACCAAACCCAGCTCTACGTAAAAGGTGTGCAATTAACTGAACTTCATGATTCGACATAAATCACCTCCTAAGGAACTGGTCAATTTAGTGTGGCGATTCTATACATTTTTCAATATTCAGTCAATTTCAATTAATAAGTCTTTGACAACAATTATGGCCTTATAATACATTCTGATAAACAAAGGAGCATCAAAATGGGCATTAGGAATTTATTTTTCGTTTTCGCACTTTTTTCACTACTCTCAATCATTTCACTTGCATGTGGTGGTAATAACAAGTCGGAAACTTCAAATAATCCAACTGAAACTAAAACTGAACTTCCGGTTGAAACCAAAAAACCTAGACACTCTGAAGCTAATCCCACAAATTCCAAAACCTCTTCTTTACCAGAAAAACAAGTATCAAAACCTCCTTCCACTAAAAAACCGGATTCTGGAAAAACTGTTCAAAAAGGCTCCGAGCCTATTCAGGCATCTAAACCTACTCCTTCTCCAGTTGCAAAAGCTTCACTTAAGACCAACAAAACTGATACACCAGTTCCTGCAAAAACCGTCAAGACAATAGACTCAGAAATAATTGTAGAACTAGCAAAATCAATAGATAAAGAAACTGCTGCAGAACTAGCAAAATCTGTTGACCCTGAAACCGCCGCAGAACTAGTAAAATCCATTGATCCTAAAACTGCTGCAGAACTGGTTAAATCTATCGACCCACAAGTAGCCGCAGAACTAGCAAAATCTGTTGATCCTGAAACTGCTGCAGAGATAGTAAAATCTCTCGATCCTAAAGTAACCACTGAACTAGCAAAATCAATGGCCCCTCAGGCTAGCAACCAGAACAATGCAGAGTTGTGTAAAAACCCTCCAAACATGATGGTCGCTATGATGTGCATGATGATGCCATCTAGCCAAACTTCAGGCACCAACCCTATGGGGCAAGGACTTATGAACTTCCCCGATCCAAATGAGGCTCCAAAACTTCAAAATTTGCTCTTAGAGAATTTTGGACCTTGGAATTCGAATGATTCAAGTTTTGGGGATTTAAAATATGATCGACAATTCGACAAAACCGTGTTCGATGATTTCGGAATGCTACATAATGAAGGGCAACCAAATCAATATGACAATCCGACATTTGAATTTCGCGCACCTGCTGACACAATTCTACTTGCTCCAATTAGCGGAGTTGTTGACATGCTCAATTGGCAGCCATCCGAAAGTTATACTCAAGATGACTGGGATCTAGTCATTAAACCTTCACAAGGGTCCATGTGGGGAATCAATATCGACCATGTTTTAAGTATCGACTGTGACAGAACCGGATCAACTCCTGTGGTGTGTGATTCTCCATTAAGAGTAGATGGATCAATTATCTCAAAAGGTTCACTCATTGAAGCAGGTCAAGTTCTTGGTTATATAGGCAATTGGAGAGATTACGACAAAACAGGTATTAATGGTCGTACTGAACTCACTATAATGAAATATTTCGATGATTATTCAGGTGTTACCAACTACTGTCCAACAATGTATCTAGATGAAACCATCGAACAATATTTTAAATCCGCTGTCCAAGAATTGATGGATTCCTATGAAACATGGATAGGTGATTCATCCATATACAATCAAGAAGACATGGTGGCTCCTGGTTGTAGATATTCTGCAATTACTGAAATTAATGGAATGACTCAACCAATCACTGATTGACACTATAAATTTTGACAAATATAAAAAAAGTACTATTATGTGCTCATCGGATTCATTAATTTTAAGGAGCTATTTATGAACCCTAAATTTCTTACTGGTGGACTTCTCATAATCGGTTCACTACTAATTTTTGCTGGCTTTGGCGAAAGTAATGATGAACTAATAACAGCGACGGATCATGTGGCAAATATCGCTGAAGATACCCAAAGACATCTCATTACGACATTATTGGATATGACTGCAGTCATAGCTATGATGACTGGTTGGATATTCTTAGGACTTTCAATGCATGGAAGTGGCAAATCAGGTAGTCTTTTAGCAAAGGTTGCTGTGACTCTTACAATAATTTGTTTACCCATAGTAATTGTATCTTCAGGATTATCATTAGCTGTCATATATATGATAGAGGACGCATTGAAGCCAGAAAATGCTGCGGCGATGGGAGCATTAATGGTAGAAGCTGAGTGGTTGTATATAATTTCAGAAGGTGTTTCGAGTCCTGGAGTAATATTCAATGTCATTGGGATAGCATGGATTTTGATAGGAATCGCTATGATTCTACAAAAAAACTTACCTATAGTTTCAGGAAAATCGTTTATCGGGAATCATTTTATCCTAAGTATTTTAGTAATAATCGTCGGTGCTTCTCTATTTTCGATGAATACTATTGGAGATTTCGAAATTGTTTGGATGATTGGATTTATGGGACTTGTAATCATCTCACTTCTTACAGGAATTCTAACTATTACAAATAGAAATATAGATTAGTCTAATAGGAATATAGTAAAAAGAGGGGCGCTTAGGCGCCTTTCTTTTTTGCAAACAATTTTAAAATTTTGACCTATACATGGGTTGTAATGCCTTAATCAAGTCCTTTAGAGTTAGATCAAATAGAGTTAGATCAAACTATTTAAGGAGTAATTTATGAACTCTAAAGCACTTACAGGTCTACTGCTAGCAGTCGGCCCAATACTCATGGCAGTTGCAATATTTGGTGGATTCCCAGCAACTGGAGCAGGCGATGAAGACTCAGCATTTTATGTCGCTAAAATCGCTGAAAATATGAATATGCACATCATCGGAACCATACTGGAAACGACTGGTATCATAGCCTTGATGACTGGTTGGATATTCTTAGCACATTCAATGCATGGAGATGGAAAACCAGGTAACCTATTAAGCAAAGTTGCTGTAATCCTACCATTAATTTGTTTGCCCATCGCAGTAGTATCTTCAGGTTTGGCCCTGTCTGTCGGATACGCAATAGAAGACGGTCTTATGGCGGAAGCTGGAATGTTGTTTGGGGTTTCACTTGGAGTATCCGCAACAGTATTCAACATTCTTGGAATTTCATGGATTTTGATAGGAATCGCTATAGTTCTACAAAAAAATCTCCATCTTATCCTTGGAATAGTAGTTATAATTATTGGCGCTGCAATGTTTGCAGGCCCAATCGCCGATACCGAAATTGTCTGGATGATTGCATTTTTGGGATTTTTAATCGTTTCACTTGCAACAGGTATACTCACTGTTATAAATAGAAATGTAGAGTAGTCTAATAGAAATATAGTATAAGAGAAGGGCGCTTAGGCGCCTTTCTTTTTTATAAGCAATTTTAAAATTTTGACAAAAACTGAATTTTCCCTATTATGTGCACAACTATTATATGAATTAGTCAGGAGTAAAATCATGATTAGTTTTTGGAAAATTAAGTTAAGTACAAGGCAAGTAATCACAATAGTTGTGGGAATATTCGCCGCAATTTACGTCGTATGGTACGTATTTGATGCATTAAAAGGATTCAATCCAGATTATAAACCTATGCGCCCTGCTTCAACCTGGGCCCCAAAAACTGGTAACGAATTCTTTGATCCTTCTAAAGAGACTCCTGAAGCTCAATCTACTAAGTAGTAGTACGAATGAATCAAAAAATTGCAGTTATAGGCTCAGGAATAATCGGTGCTTCATTAGCATTTCAATTAACAACAAAAGGTGCTGAAGTATCTATTTTTGACAAAGGAGATGCTGGTTCTGGTGCAACTAATCATTCGTTTGCCTGGATAAACGCTTTTGGCCCTAAACGGCCTCGTCATTATTTTGATTTGCATTTACGATCCATAAGTATTTGGCCAGAATTTTGCGATCTGGTTGAAGACGAAATGAGCTTAAAATTAGGAGGAATGTGCTTTTTCTATCCCGATGAAAACAGAGGAGAAGATCTAATTAGTCGCATTGGAATCCTTCAATCCTGGGGATATCCAATTAAAAGGATTTCAAAAGAAGAATTATTAGAACTCGTCCCGAATTTAATTGTAGGAGACGTATATTCAGCTGCTCATTGTATGGATGAGGGAATTGTAGCATCTACAAAATTCGCTAAATCATGTTTAAACAAAATCTCCCAGCTAGGGGGGCAAATATATTTAAATACAGCAGTTGATTCACTAAACCAATCGGGGGATAAAATTTCTCTTGTCGCGAATAAACAGGAGCAAATGTTCGATAAGATAGTTATTTGCGCAGGAATTGATTCGACTGACTTAGCAAACCAAGTTGGAATCAATCTACCTCAAAGAGTAAGCCCCGGCGTTGTAGTTTACGGGCATTCAAACAAATCTATCCTTCCAAATCTTTCCTCAATTAGCATTCCATCCATTGAGGAAAATCAGCATGATCTCCACTTCAGACAAGACAAATATGGAGAAATTAGACTAAGTGACGGAAATCAAGATGCCGAGAGATCAGATTCTTCTGAAA
>CAZWTJ010000071.1:0-6712 GCA_964637555.1 uncultured Dehalococcoidia bacterium
ATTTACTATCTCTGCACCACCATCACGAGTCCTTTGGACAATTTCTTCAAGACGATCCTTATCAATTAGTTCACTCACCGAAATTCCACCTATAGTGGTACTCCCAACTACGGGAACCATTGTATCTCCGTGACCTCCAAGCACATAGGCTTCGATTGATTCTACAGATACATTTAATTCTTCTGAAAGGAATGCAGAAAATCTTGCGGTATCTAATATTCCCGCCATGCCAACAACTTTTTCTTTCTTAAAATTACTGACTTCTAAAGCTTTTTGTGCCATTGCATCAAGTGGATTAGTCACTACTAAAATGATAGCTTCTGGAGATCTCGGTGCCACTTCACTCACAACACTAGAAATTATTTTCATATTTGTTAGTAACAAATCATCTCTGCTCATCCCTGGTTTTCTAGCAATTCCAGATGTGATTACTACAACATCTGATCCGGCAGTTAATTCATAGTCCTGAGTTCCAATTACTGATGCATCCGAGCCAATTACAGGACCTGACTCCAGCATATCGAGAGCTTTTCCAGCCGCTAATCCATCAACAATATCTACTAATACTACATCAGCAAACCCTTTATCAAAAACTCTTTGCGCCGCAGTAGCTCCAACATTTCCTGCACCAACGACTGTCACTTTTTTATCCATTTGTTACTCCAATAATATATTCAGATTTTAGAAATATATTCTATTTTACGATATTTATGATTCTGGTGAAATCAACATTAACAGCTGATCCTTTGTAAGGCGAGAATTTATTTCACAATTAATTTCTTTTACAATTCCATCCACAGGCGATGGAATTGAATTTTCCATTTTCATCGCCTCTAAAATCAATAATGACTGACCTTTAGAAATGCTTTCTCCTTCATCCACCAAATATTTAATTAGCACACCTGGCATTGGGGCGGTGATTTTTATTTCACCTTGACTTTCAAGGGGGGCTTCTTCAGGTTTGGCACTCTCACTAGTTACAGTTTCTGATTCCATTCGAGTAACTTGATTGGAATTTGGTTCTACTTCTACAATAAACATTTCATCGTCTATGTACACGTTAAATGAGCGAGCATTGGGATTTAAGTTGGACGGTTTTTGCAATATAGGCTCGATCTGAATATTATCTTCAGGATTTTTATCTTTCTTAGTAGTAGATAAATCAAATTTTGATTTCAAAAAATCAATTGCAATTGCCGGATAGAGTACATAAGTCAGAACATCTTGAATATCTGATGAAATATCAAGGATTTGCTTTTCCGCATTCTCCATTTCTGGCTTAAGACTATCAGATGGTTTTTTATCAATTTTTTTTAGTCGTAGCTCTGGATTATCCTGAAATGTGTCTAGAAAATTCTCCACTTCTATTGCAGGCGGGCGCCCATATTTCCCCGCAACAAAATCTTTCACTTGATCGGTTACCATCTGGTATCTACCAAAAAGAACATTATTTACTGACTGGGAACCGACCATTTGACTTATTGGAGTCACCAAAGGCGGGAATCCCAAATCTGCCCTTGTTTTGGGAATCTCTTGTAAAACATCTTCTAATTTTTCAATAGCTTCTAATTCTGATAATTGTGAAATGAGATTCGAGTACATTCCACCCGGTATTTGATGTTTTAGGACATTAACATCGATAACAGAAGAACGAGAATTATCTATCGCATAATTGTGCTTTTTCAGAAGAGACTCTAATTCTTTATCTAGTTCAATAATAATATCCATATCGAATTCAGGATCTTTTTCTTTGCCTGCCAAAGTCATGCATAATGGCTCAATCGCGGGCTGAGAAGTCCTTAAAGCCAGCGGGGCCAAACAGGTGTCAACAATATCTATTCCTGCCTCGATTGCCTTAAGTAATGTCATAGATGCCATACCACTTGTGTAATGGGTATGGAGTTGTAATTTCAGATTGGGAAAAGAACTTTTTAAAGAACTAATTAAATCAAATGCGTCATAGGGATTGAGCAGCCCCCCCATGTCTTTAATGCACACACTGTCTGCGCCTAAGCCAATAAATTGCTTGGTCTTTTCAAGATAATAATCGAGGTTGTAGATAGGGTCTGTAGCCAATTTACCATCAATAGTTGAATAACATATTGTCAATTGAAGATGTTTTTTTTGATTTTTAATCGATTCAGCTGCTGTTTCTAAATTCCATGGATCGTTTAGTGCATCAAACACTCTAAAAATATCAATCCCTGATTCTGATGATTGCTCAATAAATGCCTGAACAACATCATCTGCATAAGACCTATAACCCACAAGACTCTGTCCTCGTAACAACATTGAAAGACTAGTATTCTTTATATGTTGCTTTAAGATTTTTAATCTTTCCCATGGATCCTCATTGAGATATCGAATAGACGCGTCAAAAGTAGCTCCACCCCAAACTTCCATTGAATAAAACCCCACTGAATCCATTTTCTCTGCAAGTTCCAGCATATGGTCAGTCGAGAGTCTAGTCGCAAGTAAACTCTGTTGGGCATCTCTAAAAGTGGTATCCGATATCTTGATTGGATTGTTCATCTAATTATTCAACATAGAAGAATGATTTTGGTCGTAGGATGATTTAACAAAAACATTTCTCGCTAATCGGTGAGTTCTCCTAAAAATTGGAGACGTAGAAAATTTCCAAGCAGATATTTCGTTATATTTTATGAAATTTGTTGTTAATGAATCTTGGGTTAAGAACGCTGCTACAGCTACAGCCGCAGCCTTTTTTAAGCGTCGATTGTCAGCACTTCCTTGAGTCTTAATTTTCATAGAGGGATATTCCCATGTTTTTTAGGAGGAGACTGGTCCCGTTTATTCTTTAACATCGCCAAAGAATTAGAAATTTTTATCCTAGTTTCGTATGGGTATATAACCTCGTCAATAAATCCCTGCTTTGCAGCTATATATGGGTTCATCAATTCATTTTGGTAGTTACTTATTAGCTCCGATCGCTTTTGATCTGGATCATCAGAGCTAGAGATTTCTCTGCTGTAAATAATGTCTACAGCTCCTTCTGCTCCCATAACAGCTATTTCCGAATGTGGCCATGCAAAATTCATGTCTCCGCTTAACCCCTTACTACTCATTACAATGTATGCGCCGCCATACGCTTTCCTAGTGATTACACATATTTTAGGAACAGTGGCCTCCGCATACGCAAAAATTAGTTTAGCCCCATGTCTAATTATCCCTGAATGTTCTTGCTCAACCCCAGGAAGAAAACCCGGAACATCTGCAAAAGTAATAATGGGTATGTTAAACGAATCACAAAATCTTATGAATCGCGCAGCTTTTACCGAAGCATCAATATCAATTACACCAGCTAAACTCATAGGTTGTTGAGCCACAATTCCAACAGTTGATCCATTAATTCTTCCAAACCCAACAAGAATATTAGTTGCAAAATCACTATGTATTTCAAAAAAGTCTCTATTGTCTAAAATTCGTTGCAAAATTTCATTCATATCATAGGGTTCGCTTGGATTATCTGGAATTATTTGCTCTAGTTGATAATCAACGTCTGTCAACACACTAAAATCTTCAGGAAATAATTGCTGTGGAGGTTCTTCCATATTATTTGCCGGTAAAAAGCTAAGGAGTTTTCTAACTTTCTTGAAACAATCTGATTCAGTATTACTAGAAAAATGTGCGACACCGCTTTTCGAAGAATGAACAGATGTTCCTCCAAGTTCTTCAAGAGAGGATATTTCTCCTGTTACTGCCTGAACAACCTTAGGCCCTGTAATATACATCTGGGAAATATCCTGTGTCATGAATATAAAGTCAGTGAGCGCTGGTGAGTACGTTGCCCCACCAGCAGCAGGACCCAAAATCAAGGATAACTGAGGGATTACACCCGAGGATCTGACATTGCGAAGAAATATATCTCCATACCCAGCGAGACTTTTTATTCCCTCTTGGATTCTAGCACCTCCTGAATCTATCAAACCAATACAGGGAGAACCATTCTGAATAGATAAATCCATTATTTTACAGATTTTCTTGGCAGCAATTTGTGATAATGACCCACCAAAAACTGAAAAGTTTTGGGCATACACAAATATAGTCCTTCCATCAATTTGTCCAAAGCCTGTAATTACCGAATCTCCAAGAGATGGGTTGTCAGAAATTGGAACATCACTGTTGGATACCATTCCGTCAATTTCATTAAACGAATTCGGATCTAGTAGTTCAAGAAGTCTCTCGCGAGCAGTTAACTTACCTCGCTTATGCTGGGCCTCAATTCGTTTCGACCCACCAGATTGTCGAGTTTGCTCGCGCAAAGTAGTTAAAAAAGTTTTTGAATGTTCATTCATTTTTTATGCCATAATACCAATGAGTGTTTTTTATATTCTACCGCAAACTAACAGATAAATTATTAAGCTGCAAGCACATGAAAAGTTCTTCAACCCCAAGACAGCCACATTTCGAATCAAACAATCCTGCTCCAACAAAAATCGGTCAAAAGAAATTCTTCTGGGGTAGTAAAACATTCCTAATGGGAATCATTAATGCCACTCCAGATTCATTTTCTGGTGATGGAATTCACTACGATATAGATAAAGCTGTCAAATTAGCCCAAAAATTCGAATATGATGGTGCTGATATTGTAGATATCGGAGGAGAATCCTCCCGCCCACACTCGGCATATTCGAATGTGAAGAAGATATCTGCCAATGAAGAATTAAAAAGAACTATACCTATTATCAAAGCGTTAAATCAATCGATTAAAATCCCAATCAGTATTGACACAACTAAATCTGTTGTTGCAAAAGCCGCCATTAAAAATGGAGCTTCTTTAATAAATGATATTAGTGGTTTAACTTTCGATAGTGACATGACTAATGTAGTTAAGGACTACAAAGTTTCAGTCATTTTAATGAATAATAAAAGCACCCAAAACGAATTCTCCCCTGTTAAACAAAACTTAATATATCTCCAACAATTATTGACGACCGCAATTGAAAATGGTATCGATCCTAATAAAATTATTTTGGATCCTGGATTAGGATTTTCAAAAAGTACCGAAGAAAATCTTGAGATTATTAATTGTTTAGAAAAGTTTAAAAAGTTGAACCGTCCTATTTTGATTGGCCCATCTAGAAAAGCGACGATCCAGACAATCCTGGGACCTTCTGATCCACACGATAGATTTGAGGGGACAGCTGCTTTGTCTGCAATAGCCATAACAAAAGGTGTGGATATTTTAAGAGTCCACGATGTAGAACAAATCAGTAAGGTGTCTCGTATGGCCGATGCAGTAATTAGAAAGTCCTTAAAAAATGATTAATTCTGAAATTTACATTTCGATAGGCTCAAACACACTCAATAAATATGAAAATGTGAACTTCGGAATAGCTCAATTAAATAGACTAACCTATAGAATGATTCATTCGAAATATTATATTACTGAACCTGAAGGTTTCACTTACCAACCTAGTTTTTTGAATGTAGTCTGTTCTATAACCACTGATTTATCACCATTCGAGTTATTGTACGAAATGGATCATATCGAACGTAAGGCTAGCAGAAAAAGAGTGTTTCCAAATTCTCCAAGGAGTCTGGATTTAGATATCCTGTTATTTGGCAATCAAATAATTAAAACAAAACATCTCGAAATACCTCATCCTAGAATGGCTACAAGGAAATTTGTAATTGAGCCCCTTGCAGAAATAGCCCCTTTTTTGATAATACCTAATCAAAATCTTCCTGTTAGGGAAATATTGTCCCAGCTGAGCTAGAATTTTTCAGAAATAATCTTCAGCGCATCAGATACCAGAAAAACAACTAATCCAACTGGCACTATAGCTTTATGTGAACCCAAAAAACCTGTGATCTTCTTTCTTACGGTTATAGGATCATTCTCTGTGGAGAAATTCTTTGAATCAGTGGTATTTTTTCTGAATCCTCTCTGAAACCAAACTATTAAGAATAACCACAAAGACAAAATTATTTTGAAACTCAAAATGCTCATATAAGACGAACTGATCGTTCCGATTGTTAATCTATTCACAGTAAGGATCATTCCAGACAACAACAAGGTTGAAATTAGAATATCACTCAAGGAGCTAAACTCAGAAAGGATTCCAAATTTGCTTATTTTTGCAAACTGCTTAGAGTCATTTGTTTTTGATTGAACTACTAAGATAAAAAATATACTGCCACCGATCCATACTGCGGCGGAGGTAAGGTGTAACCAACGCATCAAGACCATTAATATATCTATAGGATCCATATTGCTTTCTCACAATACTATATTGGAGATTTAGTTTAGCAATCTCCAGGAAATTTGCTCTTCCAAATCTCCAATTGCCACTCGAACTTGTGACATAGTATCTCTTTCTCGAATTGTCACTGCTCCATCTTCCAAAGACGTAAAATCAACAGTCACACAAAGTGGTGTGCCTGTTTCATCTTGTCTGCGATATCTTCTACCGATACTTTGAGCATCGTCAAATTCTACAAATCCCCTAGCTACACCTGAAGTTCGAATCCTGTCAAAAACCTCTCGTGCCAAAGGGGCAAGACGTTCATTTCTACTAAGCGGAAGAACTGCAACTTTTACAGGAGCCAAAGAAGTGTGAAGTTTTAGTAATACCCTTTGATCGTGACCACCTTTTGTATTAGGAACCTCTTCGACAGTATATGCATCAGACAGGAAAGCCAATACTGCCCTATCTACACCTGCAGATGGTTCGATCACATATGGAAC
>CAZWTJ010000072.1:0-6474 GCA_964637555.1 uncultured Dehalococcoidia bacterium
CATATGGAAGCTTAGGTAAATTCATTCAATTCATGCCTATTGATGATGCAAGAGTCACTGAAGAGTGGTATTGGTTAAGGGATAAGACAGAAGAAGAGAGATTAGAGATTAGTACACCATTGTTTGAGAGTGGAGACAATATCGACATAGTTGTTATAGGTGCCGACAGGGCAAAAACGCTTGTATTCCCCAGTGATGGCGGCGTCGTTACAATAGGTATTGATCAATATGTTTAATATCTAATGACTCTTTAATTTCATCTGAATGACCACGTCGCGAATTCTCCTGTACCTATTAACTTGTAGGCTTCCGGAGTATTTGCTTCTACTACTATAATATAATTGGTTGATGGACTCGTTTCATTAATTATTTTCATCTCGGATTCTACGTTTCCTGCTAAAACCAGCGACTTACTATCAGGCGACCATACTGAATGAGAATGGGCATACTGATCAAAGAATTGAAACATGGTTAGTTGGTCATTAGTTGGAGAAAAATCTATTAGATGGGTAATAAGTTCATTTTCGATGTCTAGGGTTGCAAGGGAGAAAATTCCAGGTTTTTCAGACATTGCAATGAATGCAATTTTTGTATCATCTGGACTCCAAAAGAACGAAATAATTTTGTCTGAAATCGAAATATATTCGAAAATGTTTAAGTTTAGTTCGCGGCGAATTTTTAACTCATTGTGTACAGATAAATTTTTCCCCTTCCATAATATTCCCCGACCTTTAGTTCCTATAGCTAAAGCTTTTCCATTTGGACTCCACAAATATGAAGGTGATCCACGAGTAATAAAATCTTCATTTTTTTGAAGGTCAGAGGATTCATGTAAATTCACTTCGAAAGACTTAAACTGATTATTTGATGCTTGTATGCTTAGCAATATAGCGTGTTTGTCTGGCTTCCATGGAGGAACGTTGTAAGCATTTGAAAACAATCCTAAGTTAATGATTGGATTACTAGTGTCATTGTTTACTAGAAAATGTTGACCATTAGCATGAGCAAGTAGATATTCCGAATCGCTTGACCATGAAATCCATATTGGACCACCTTGTATCAATTTGGTTGGTTGGTCTAAATTGTTGTTAGAAATGAAAAGAGTTGTTTTTCCATTCGAATTTGCTACAAAGGCAATAGATTCTTCATTTGGTGCCCACAGCGGATAGTGAATAACGTTATCAGCTAGTGGTACTGTTTGATCACGTTCTAGACTCATGATTGTTTCGTGTTCTTTAGGAATAATGTCAAAAATATTTAGGGAAGAAAATGAATCAGATTTGTTAGGGTTTTTATTAGACTCTGTGTAGGCTAGTAATTTATTAGATGCCGACCATGTTGGCCAAGAAAAATTCGATTTAAAAGTGTTTGAAATTTGGGTTAATCCACTACCGTCTGGATTGATTATGTAAAGCTGTCTATCATGTCCAATATATGCAATTCTGTCTAGAAATTTCTCTGGAGGAAGAATAGCTTTTCTTTCATTGTTGAACTCTAAATTCGATAAAAACCACAAACTAATAACCATTAATATAGTTATTGAGGGGATGATTAGAAAAGGGAAACCATTTTTAACAATGGACATAATCAATATTCTTTTGATGTTAAGAATCTAATAATTTATTTAGCAATTGATCCCTCGTGGGATCTAACTAAATCTCCAGATAATGACCAGGGAGTAGCATTAGTGACGTTTACTTGAACCATCTCTCCTTTAAATTCATCGACATGTTCAAAATAAATGAGTTTATCGTTCCGATTTCTTCCAAACCATTTCCCACGTTTCTTTCCTTCTACTAAGACCTCGAATGTTTCGCCAACAAGTTCAGAATTTAAGTCGCGCAGAATTGTTTCTTGCAGTGAATCTAATTCGTTCAAGCGAGCCATTTTCTCTGATTTAGGAACATCATCGATCATGGTTCGAGATGCGATAGTGTTTTCCCTAAATGAATAGGCGGCAGAGTGAATTTTATGGAATTTAGTATCTGAAACGAGGTTTAGAGTCTCACGAAATTGCTTATCAGTTTCTCCGCAGAACCCGACAATTACATCAGTGGTTAGAGTTATATTAGGAACCATTTTTCGAATTTTGTGTGTTAATGCTCGGTATTCTTCATTTGTGTATCCACGATGCATATTTGAAAGTACTTGGTTGGATCCCGCCTGCATTGGTAGATTAATGTTTTCACAGACTTTTTCCAGATTTGCTACAGCATCTATTATTTTTTCACTCATATCGTTTGGATGGGAAGTCAAAAATCTTACTCTGGATAATCCATTGATATCATTCATAGCATAAAGTAAGTTGGACAAGTCGATGTCTTGTTTTAGGTCATGGCCATAGGAATCTACGTTTTGGCCCAATAATGTAATTTCCTTAACACCTCTATTTACTAGTAATTCAGATTCTAAAATTATTTCATCAAGTTTTCTGCTTACTTCTCGTCCACGCCGATATGGAATGATACAGAACGTGCAAAACTTATCACATCCATGGATAATGGGAACATAAGCAGTTACATCGGGACTGACTGTCAAAGTACCAATACATCCCTCGACATCAATTGATTTCCGCTCACCAATTAATTTGAGTAGGGGATCATACTCTTGGGGTCTAAGAAAGACATCGATGTAAGGATAAGATTTTTGCAACTTATCAGTTTTTGGGCCTACCATGCATCCCATTAAGGCGAAAATCTTTTCAGGATTTTGAAGTTTTTTGGGTTTCAGACTTGTCATCATTCCAATGACTTTGTCTTCAGCACTTTGTCTAACTACACAACTGTTCAAGACTACGACGTCTGCATCATCTGGAGAGGATGATTTTTCCAAACCAATTTGCTCAAAAGCACTTTCTAGCTTTTGAGAATCAGCAATATTCATTTGACAACCAATTGTCCAAACATGGAATTTTTGCATCGTGTTCCTATTTTTTCATAAATAAATGGCGGAGGGAATGGGATTCGAACCCATGAGAGGGTATTAAGCCCCCTAACCGCTTAGCAGGCGGCCGCACTAGGCCTCTATGCGATCCCTCCTTTTAATATGTTTGATTCTATCAAATTATTCTGTTGATTGCGCAACGTCCTCTGGATATCCTACCCAAATATCTCCACCTACAAAAAATTCACGTTTCCAGATTGGAACAATTTGTTTAATTTTGTCTACAATGAATTGACTGGCTTGGAAAGCAGATTGTCGGTGGGATGCGGAAACAGCCACAATTAAGCTTGTTTCACCGATTTCTAATCTTCCAAGACGATGTCCTATAGAAATTTCAGAAATAGGGAATTGATGTTTGGTTTGTTCTATCACTTCTTGGATTTTGTTATCAGCCATAGGCCTGTATGCTTCATATTCTAAATACAGTACTTCACGGTCATCAGTTTGATTTCTAGTGACACCTAAGAATATTACTATTGCACCATTTTCGTCAGAGGTAACGTCATCAGAAAACTGGTTGGTATTTAGTGGATGAGTGGTTATTAAAACTGACATTATCCTCCACTTACTGGTGGTATTAAAGCGACTTCGTCTCCGTCGCACAGCGTTGTTGAATGTTCTTGATATTCGGAATTAACGGCGATAACTATTTTAGATGGATCGATAGTAATTTTTGGAAATTTTGAACAAATCGCAATGGATACATCACCAACTGTGTTTGAATCTTTGGGAATTTCTAGGCTGAATTCTGAAATTCCTGCCTTATCACGATATGCAGCAAATAATTTCACTAATATTTTCAATATGAGTCACTCTCCTGAGTTGAATTATACTATTTCATGTCAACAAAATACTTTGTCATTAGCTCCGGTATTCGCCACCGTTTATGTGAAAGGTCTGCCCTGTAATATATGACGCATCATCTGAGACTAGAAAAGAACACAGTTTTGCTAATTCATTTGGATTCCCAAGTCGGTCAAGAGGGATGTGCTTAGTCCTGCTAGAATGCTGATTATTTTTAGGGATAATTGTGTTATCAACAGATGTATCAAATGCTCCTGGAACTATACTATTAACCAAAATGTTGTGGGGTGATAGTTCAACTGATAAAGCATGCATTAGACCAATTGCTCCTGTTTTGGATGCGGAAACATGTGCCCAGCCGGGTTGGCCTCTATGAGCATTCAGGCCAGAAATATTAATGATTCTTCCCCAATTAGCTAATTTCATTCCCGGCACAAAAGCTCGAGTAAAATAAAAAGGAGCATCTAAATTTACTGCCAGCACATTTTTCCATTGGGAGTCAGTGATTTCTGAAACTTCGCAATGTTCCCTGAGGCCCGCATTATTAATTAGGATATCTACTTTTCCAAAATGGGATAAAGATTTTTCTATGATTCTTTCAACGTCTTTAGGATTTCCAACATCACCAATTATTGAGATTGAATCAACTCCGTGAGAACGGATTTCTTCCGATACTAAATTCGCTTGATCATTATTTGTCTGAGAATTAACTATTACATTGATTCCTTTAGATGCTAGTTCCAAAGCAATTGATTTCCCCAAATTTCTTCCAGAACCAGTAACTAACGCTGTTTTATGTTTGTTATTCTTATGAGCTTCCAAAATCTTTCCCAAGTCTTATAAATATTTATGCTAGCCGAATGATTTCCTTTTCGACTAATTGTTGGATTTCATCTTTAGAATAACCTAATACTCCTGATAGGATTTCATTGGTATGTTCACCTACTTTGGGAGTTGCCCCTACAACCATCGGTGTTCTACTAAATTTAATGGACTTTCCGGTTACCCACATTGTTCCTGCTATTGGGTCTGGAACCTCAACCATCATTTCGCGTTCTGTAAGATGAGGGTCGTTCGATGCCTGTTGAACATTGTTAACTGGAGAACAGGGGATGCTATTTTTCGAGAGAATATCTACGGCTTCAGTCATTGTTTTGTTAGCAAACCATTTTTTAAGAGTTTCTTCAATTACTAAATAGTTTGATGCTCGGAGTGAACGGTGGGTAAATCTGTCATCACTCTTCCATTCAGGCTTTTGTACTACATCACAAACCCTTTCCCAAATGGGGTCATTTGTGGCGGCAAGGATTACCCATCCATCAGTTGCCTGATATGTTCCGGCAGTACCTTTCCCGTTGCCCTCTTTTGCAGTTTCAATCCCATCTCCCAGGTATGCAGAAATTGGTATTTCATTGGCTGTAAAACCTGTATCAGCCAATGACACATCAATAGCTTGTCCTTCGCCTGAGAATTCTCTTTCACGTAGTGCTGCTAACGCGCCAATAGTTGCGTGTAATGATGTGATTCTGTCAATTAAGGGGAAGGTAGTTTTTACGGGAGGTCCATCAGGAAAACCGTTTAGAGACATCATTCCTCCGAGGGCTTGGCCAATTGGATCAAAACCTACTCTTTCACTATAAGGCCCATATTGTCCATATGCTGAAATGTTGAGCATGACTATTTTGGGGTTGATGTTTTTTAGTTGATCATATCCAAATCCCATGATTTCGATCGTGCCGGGACGGAAATTTTGCAGAAAGATGTCGGAAACTTTTACTAGATCTCTTAAAACCTCTTTTCCTTCCTCAGTTCTAAGGTTTATAGATAAACTTTTTTTCCCGCTATTATATTGAACCCAATAAGCGCTTTGTCCTCTTACAGTAGGACCATTCTGACGGCTTTCGTCTCCTGAGATAGATTCGATTTTGATTACTTCTGCACCCATTCGTGCAAACATTAGTGCACATCTTGGTCCTGCTTGGTAACGCCCTAAGTCAAGTACTCTTATTCCTTCGAGAGGAGTGTTCAGTGCTTCATTCATAATAATTTAGTTTTTTCCCTTTCTATCTAAAAACTCTTTGAATCCCTCCAACACTGGGGTGGGAGCTAATTGGTTCTTTTGGGCAATCAACTCATTTTGAAACATTTGCTCCCAGTGTTCGCCCACATTATTAAGCATCAAATCTTTAACGCCTTGAACCATTCTGTCATCATTTTCTGCGATTTGGTTAGCGATACCTAACGCGGTTTCCATTAATTTATCTGAGGGGACAAGATGATTCAATAACCCTATTTTGTAAGCCTCTTCAGATTCAACGACCCGTCCAGTGAACAACAATTCTTTCGCTACAGGCCATCCAACTTGCATTGGAAGACTCCATGTGGAATTAACTCTTCCGTATGACACTGCAAGAAATCTGAATTTTGTTCGCTCACAACCTATTCTAATGTCTAGGCTAGATGAAAGAACTGCGGCACCACCATATGCTAGTCCATTAAGTGCCCCGATTGTGGGTTTTTTACAAGAACCAATACGCCAAGGATATTGTTCCTTTTCTGACTCAGGCTCTGGTTGATTTCCAGTTTTTGCAAAATAGGATTACTAAAGTTTTTAACTATGTTTTTGTGAATTAGTATTGTTTCAGTAGCTCCACAAATGCTAGTGTTTCTTAATTTAGCATTATAAACAACTTCTCTAGCCATCTTTAATTCTGCATCTTTATCTAT
>CAZWTJ010000073.1:0-6232 GCA_964637555.1 uncultured Dehalococcoidia bacterium
ACCTCAATCCCTAAAACATCTCGATTTACGTTTTGTTTAGCATGTTTACTTTAATCATTTTCACAATTATAATTTATTATAGAGGTTTCAAAATATGCGAATCATCTGAGGGAATTGTATTGAAGTAAGAAACCTATTCGGCGAAACTTAATTAAAATGAATAAAGAAATTGTAACATACTCTTTGATATATGCTCGGAATCAATCGACACTCTGATGGCAAGGTGATTTTATTTGAAAATTTCACATACACCAGTTATGACTCAACAAGTCTTGAAAGGTTTAAATATTAAATCAGGACTGAATTATATTGATTGCAATGAAGGGGAAGCAGGACATACGGAGGCTATATTAAATGCTGTTAGCCCTCCACCAAATGTTTTAGGAATAGATTTAGATGAGTCTGTCCTAAATCAAGCAAAAAAAAGATTGCGAAACTTCCAAGAAAATACTGTGTTTATCAATGGGAACTTTAAGGACATTAAGAAAATTGCTTCCATCAACAATATCCAAAAGGTCCACGGAATTTTATTCGATCTGGGAATGTCATCATTTCAAATTGAAAACATGGACAGAGGATTTAGTTTCCGAGCTCAATCATCATTAGATATGAGGTACGATACTGAGCAGAAATTTACAGCGTCTGAAATTGTCAATAAGTATGGCGAAAAGCAACTGGCAAATATTATCTTCGAATACGGAGAGGAAAGATATTCCAGACGCATAGCACGATCAATAGTTAATTCCAGACCTCTTGAAACCACTTCTGACTTGGTACTTGCAATTTTAAAAGCCATCGGCGCAAGGTCAAAATCCAATCGAATTCATCCTGCTACAAAAACATTTCAAGCTATTCGAATTGAAGTTAACAACGAACTTGAGAGCCTTAAAAAGGGAATTAGTGATGCAATTGAACTTTTATGTAACGAGGGCAGACTTGTAGTTTTAAGCTACCACTCCTTAGAAGATAAGATTGTAAAATCAATTATAAAAAGAGAGTCTGAAAATTGCGTGTGTCCTACTGCCCAAATCTACTGTATTTGCAATCATAGCGCATCTTTAAAATTAATTAATCGTAAAGTGATAAAACCAACGGATAAAGAGGTTTCTTTGAATCCCAGAAGTAGGAGTGCAAAACTTCGAATTGCTCAGAAATTCTAACCGCAATCGAACAAAGCATTACGGAGAAAAATAATGTTCAAAGCGAATAAGCAGCGACAAATAGTAACCGCAATAGATGTCGGTACTACTAAAATCTGCACCATGATCGCCGAACGGCAAGAGGATGGAAACATGCTAATGTTAGGACATAGTACTGTTTCGAGTGTAGGAGCACTTTCAAAAGCTATCGTCGAAAACGTAGACTTGGCATCTTCTGCTATTACTTCTTCAGTTCAAGAAGCCGAAAATATGGCAGGAATCCCAGCTCAAAACATATATGTCGGAGTTACTGGTGCCCATATAGAATTCGAAAATCGGTTGGATAATGTCAATTTGGCAGGTCAAGAAAATGATGCAGAGAATGTAATCACTACTGAAAGCATTTCTAATGTGCCGACCAAAATTTCTAAAGACCTAGATTACAGAAACCGACAGATCCTGCATGCTCTACCCATGAGCTACCAAGTTGATGAAACATCTGACATCGTAACACCTGTTGGCATGCATACTTCCAACTTAGCGGTGAAATCTCACGTCGTGACAATCGCACCTGAACCAGCACAAAAACTTCGATCTGCATTAAATATTGCTGGAATAGATGATTTTCAACTCGTCTTGGAACCCATGGCAAGTGCACGATCTGTACTAACTAGAAAAGAAATGCGCGAAGGTGTAATACTCGCTGATATAGGCGGAGGAACTACTGACATAATAGAAATTAGAGGTAGGCGTCTACGATTCACTGCGGCTATTCCAGTGGCAGGCCAACAGTTCACCAATGATATAGTTCAAATGCACAATACTAATTATGAATCTGCAGAAAAAATCAAATTAGATGTCGGCACTACCAACATTGAAAGTATCAAGCTATCGGAAACCGTTGATCTTCCTATCACAGGAACAGATGGAGTAACACAAAACGTCCAAAGAATGTCTATATGCAAGCTTCTACAAGAGCGCGCAGAAGACTTAGCATTATTAATTAAACTAAAGATTCGCGAAATGGGCTATGAAGAGCCTAATGAAGCTTCTCTGGTATTGACTGGTGGAGCATCCAATTTGGACGGTTTGACCAAAATCGTTGCATCTCTTACTACTCCCAAAGTTAGATTAGGAATTCCTACTGAATTAGTTAACATCCCTGAAGAATTTTTTCACCCCTCAAAAGCTACTAGCTTAGGAATCTTATTATGGGCTGCTGACTCTTTTGAGACAATTGGCAGGCCTAAAAAATCTATCACACAAAAATTGGCAAATTTATATTTTTCGAAATTAAATCTGATTTTAAAATTTTTAAACATCAAATAACAAGATATTACTCGAAAACTTCAAAGGAGTAACTTAATGGTAATAAATAATAATCATCCAGAAAGAACAGCTAGAATAAAAGTAATAGGTGTCGGTGGGGGAGGTTCCAATGCAGTTTCTAGAATGTATAGAGAAAGGATCCCGGGTGTAGAATACATGATTGTAAACACCGATGCTCAGGCGCTTGTTCAAAGCGACGTTCCACTTAAACTTACAATAGGCGCACAACTCACTGAGGGTAAGGGGGTTGGGGGCAACCCGGATGTCGGCAAAGATTCTGCTGAAGAAAGTCGTGAAGAAATCTATGATAGTATCAGAGATGCCGACATGATTTTCGTCGCGGCAGGCATGGGCGGAGGAACAGGTACTGGTGCAGCACCTGTAGTGGCCGAATTAGCCAAAGAAACCAACGCTTTAACTGTTGGAATAGTTACTAAACCATTTGAATTTGAGGGTGCGCGCCGAGCTCGCGTTGCAGATGAGGGAATCAAAAGACTAGGTCAACATGTTGATACTTTGTTGGCAATTCCGAATGAGCGACTGAACCTTATTAGTGACGAAGATATCACTGCAGAAAATGCTTTCCAATTAGCTGATGATGTACTTAGGCTTGGGGTACAATCAATAGCAGAACTAATAACTGTTCCAGGAGAAATTAATCTGGATTTCGCAGACGTTCAGGCAATAATGCGAGATGCTGGACCTGCTTGGATGTCTATTGGGTATGGAGTAGGTGAAAATCGTGCCAAAGATGCTGCTCAGCAAGCTATTACTAATCCATTGCTTGACGTTTCTATAGCTGGTGCACAAGGAGTTTTGTTCAACATTACCGGTGGAAGCGATCTGAAACTTACTGAACTACACGAAGCTGCAAAAGTCATTCAAAGAGAAGTAGATCCGGACGCAAATATTATTTTTGGAATGGCCACTGATTTGAAAATGGAAAATGAAATTAAACTCACAATTATTGCCACAGGATTTGATAGTCCAGACAATACTAAGCGTAGAGAAGACCGTCTTGCACGACAATTAGCTAGCGACATTACAAATGAATCTGTCAATCTCGACATTCCTCCATTTTTACGTCGTTACACCGCACAATCTGGTAATTAATTTTCAGTTTTAAAAATTCTCCTTTCCTACAAACTATTTTTGAGAGCCGCTTAATGTATTAATGCGGCTCAATTACTTAAAAAGTGCCAAAATTTCTCCAATTTAATCAAAATTTCTTGTTCTTGCTACTTGAACAGCCATACTACATCTAGTATTATTCCCTACCATACACACAATAAATTGTGGTGTGTACAAATTAATCAATCAAGGGACTAAAATGCTCTGCCCCCACTGTGAGTCAACGCTTTCTAAAGTCATTGATTCACGTGAATCTGCTGAAGGAATTAGAAGAAGGCGCATATGCGGTTCATGCAGAAGACGATATTCGACGCAAGAACGAGCAAGTAAAGTTAGGGTCCCCATGATAATTAAACGAGATCGTAGGCGGGAGTCATTTGATTCAGAAAAGCTGTTAAATAGTCTAAGTACAGCATGTGCGAAGAGACCCCTTCCAGTTGGCACAATTGAAGAAATGGTGGCGGAGATTAGAAATGAACTGAGTAGTACTGCTGACTCGGAAATCTCCTCAGAAATAATAGGAACAATGGTGATGACAAAATTAAAAGAAATGGATAGAATTGCTTACATTAGATTTGCCTCTGTCTATCTTGATTTCAATGACCCTGATCAGTTCAAATCTGAAGTCGAGTCCTTAGAAATGAATCCTCCGTCTTCAAAAACTAGTGGACAACTATCTTTTTTGGATAACTTGGATGACAAGAAAATCATGCCAAAAGAAAATCTGCCTACCGAAATCAACGGTGCATTACAAACATAAATATTGATTGCAAATTTAGCAAATATGTTCTAAAATATTTTCATTAAAAATCTAACACATTACAAGAGGGGAAAAATGGCACTGTACACACCGCCCAATCAGACATCAAACCAAGACATAGAATCATCTGATAGAACCATTTCTGCCGATTCTTCCCTAGAAACTATTACAGATTCAACACATGATAGTGCGTTTGAAATGTCAGAAAACGCAAAGATTATTTTAGAGCAACGTTATTTATTAAAAGACGAAGATGGCACTCCTACTGAGACTCCTGAAGAATTATTTTCCCGAGTTTCAAATGCGATCGCTAAAGGAGAATCTACCCCGGAAGAACAGCAGTTTTGGTCTTCTGAATTTTATAATATGCTCACATCATTAGACTTCTTACCTAATTCACCCACCTTGGTAAATGCGGGAACTGATGGTAAAGGATGTCTTTCAGCATGTTTCGTTGTATCTCCTGAAGACACAATGGATTCAATTATGAACGTTGCATATGACGCTGCAATGATAGAAAAATGGGGCGGTGGTATTGGATTTGGACTTTCAAAATTACGCCCAAAGAATGATGCCATTTCCACAACACATGGACAAGCTTGTGGCCCAATATCAGTAATGAAATTGTATTCTACCGTGGGAGCGACACTTACCCAAGGATCTTTCAGATTAGGTGCCCACATGGGACAACTGTCCATTAGTCACCCCGACATCAAAGAATTCATCCATTGTAAAGACAACGATGACACACTACAAAACTTCAACATTTCAGTACAAATCACTGATGATTTTATGAAAGCTGTGGAATCTAACGATTCCTGGAACCTTATAAATCCACGGGATGGTGAAACTGTTGAGACAATAAATGCAAAAGAACTATGGAATGAAATATGTGAATCTGCTTGGAAAACTGGTGATCCGGGAATTGTTTTCATTGAAAGAGTGTGGGACACCGCACCCAACCCACAAATGGGATTTATTCAAACTAGTAATCCTTGTGGAGAAGAATTCCTTGAAAATTATGGAAATTGTTGTTTAGGATCAATCAATCTTGATCACCACATCACAGACCAAGGCTTCGACTGGAACAAACTAGAAAAAACTGTGCGAACGGCAGCTCGTTTCCTAGATGATGTAATTGAAGTGAACCAATTCCCACTAGAAAAACTCAGAGATGTAAATTTGGCAACTAGACGAATAGGTCTTGGAATCATGGGGTGGGCTGATGCATTAGTCAGACTAGGTATCCCTTACGATTCACCAAGAGCTCTGAAACTTGCTGATGAGGTTGGTGGATTCATAAATCATACTGCCTGGGACGCTTCTGCACAACTCGCTGAAGAACGAGGCCCTTTCCCTGAATATGAAAATTCGGCTCTGAAACAAAAAGGTATGCCTCCAGTACGCAACTCTAGTGTTGTTACAATAGCCCCAACAGGAACAATTAGCAGACTTGCAGATTGTTCAAGTGGAATAGAGCCCCATTTTGCCATTGCCTGGTGGTCCAATGTGCTTTGGAAAGATCACGAGGGGTCTAGTACAAGACTTTTGGATGCTCCAGTATCAGTTACTGAAACCGTAACTGACTCTACTCTAGATGGAGAACTTGCAAAATCTATCCTTGGAACCATAGCGGATAATCCAGATAAATCCGAGGAAATTTTGAAGGAAAATGGAATAGAGCCGGATGTATTCAGAACCTCAATGACAATCAGCCCAGAAGCTCATATAAAAATGCAATCAGTTTGGCAGAAGCATGTAACAAACTCTGTATCAAAAACAATAAATTTGCCAAACGAGTCAACTATTGAGGACATCAGTAATGCTTACAAACTTGCATGGGAGACAGATTGTAAAGCTGTAACTGTATACC
>CAZWTJ010000074.1:0-5552 GCA_964637555.1 uncultured Dehalococcoidia bacterium
CGGCTTACTTTTATTCCAGTTGAACCCAATAATACTGTTTCCATTTTACCCTCACTAATTAGAAACTTCCTAATGGTCGGATTATACATGACCATTTTGACAAAAATGTAGTAACAGTTACCATTTGTATAATCAAACTTAGGAAGGAACAAATATTTATGAAACTTATTGGACATTTTGAAACAACAAAAGGATTCGAACATTGGAAAACTGTTTTTGAAGGTCATGAATCTGCGAGAAATGAAGCAGGTATGACAACACTTTTTTATGGAGTTCAAGCAGATAACGAAGAGATAATTTATGTTTGTCTTAATGTAGAATCTATGGACAAATTACAAGAATTCATGGGTAAACCTGAAAATCTGAAGGTGATGGAAGAAGCGGGTACAAAATTTGAAACTCAAGTAATTACGCCTATCATTACGAAATATGAATGCTGTTAATGGATTCACACCTTCTGTTGACACACGCAGTTATGAAATCTGCGAAGCCTTCCATGTGAGATGATTAATAAATAAGGGGCTTGTTTGATTTACATCTGGTTCGATGTTTTTTTAGTTGTGTAGATAATATATTAATTTGTGTATTTAGATTTTGGTGTTTTGCAAGTTTTAATTATTTAAGCATCTCGCCCTATTATTATGATATTATAGGTATTAAATGGATTTAATTAATGTATATTTGCTTTATGCCATAATGCATTTCAATGCATTCATGTATAGTTATAAGTGAATTAGTAAGGTGTTAAATGTCCCGTTCAGTCAAAAATGGACCGCTTGAATCAGGGCGTAAACTCTGGAAAGACTTTACGTTTACTTCTTTAACTAAGAAGGAACTTGCTCGATTCATAAATACTATTGAGGGAACTGCATATGAGAAGAAATTCAAGATAGATGAGTTTCTAGCTGAAGCATTTGGGGTCTATTATGCAGAAGGACCCTTTAATCCAATAGTCGCTGATGATTCCCATTCCAATCCAACAACCCGTCTTTTTAAAGGCTCAGAACGTCTACGCCAGAGAATGCTGGAGATTATTGATTGTGATAATGAGAAATGTCAGAAATGGTTAGGTGGACAACATGAACGATCGGAAATGTTTTCTCGTAAGCAAATTCATGATTGGATAGTCGAGGCTAAAAATTATAATTCTTTTCTGTTCGAACCATCTGACATGAGGAATTCTGCGAAGTTCACGGAGTTTGGAATAGACTTGGAAGCTCGTCCTGCTTTAAGACGGGTATCCGATGCTATTCGGAAAGCTTCTATTAACGGTAATCACGATACTTATTACTCTAATCTTACTTATCTTGATCTGGCTACGTTGCAATGGATAGTCCAGGGTTACCCAGAATTAAAAATCGTTGACCAGCTCGCAATAATGGACGTTTACCAGTCTTTAGAGGCTGAAGGTAGGGATACCAGTCATTATGATGATTGGCTTTCATTTAGAACTTGGGAATCTGATTCTAATATGGATGAATATATTGATGCTGTTGAAAATCGGACAGTAAGAAGAATCGGAGTATTTTACTCGCGGAATTTCCCTCGTCCTTTGGATATGTTTCGTTATTACTTACCTAGTCAGTTAATCGACTTAGCGTTCAAAGCCGGAATGGTCTTACCTGTTGGCGGACGTGATACAGATGTTCTGGGTGTAGATGTATTCGATGTTTTCGAAATATCTGATTCGCCTCCGACTCCCACACCGATGGGTCGAGCCCTTTATGAGTCTAGCAATCTCGCTAAAACGCCATCAACATTAACCCTTTTGTCTAATTATCTTGACCAGCGAAAAGGCGAATCTTTACCAAAAGAGGAATCCCCGCCTTTGCAAAAGATTGAATACGATCAATTTGGGAATCCAATTAAACCATGGGAGAAGAATAAATAGGGGTCGACCAATCAAATAAACCTTTCGGAGGCCTTAGTACCAACTTAAGTAACTATTCTCTAATGTCATCACCAAAGTAAATTTTTAGCGTCTTCCATTTACTTTTTAATAAATTTAGTCTACCCAAATATCCTGGAGCATAATAATCAGTCCCTGATGGATTGAACTCATGCGTCACAGGATTCCATCTAGATAATTGTTCTGGAGGGATTCCATTTTCAGTATCGTACTTTTGCATATCTAAGTAGTAGCACTTATGTTCTCAAATGCCCTTGTCTATTAATTCTGAAACTGAGTGTTGACCAATTCTCTACCCCAATACTCTTGATTCACTGCATTAAATCCTCTAGCAGGTGTTCTTAAAGACTCGAGAGTAAGATACTTTTCCCAATATTCTTTAGATCTCAGCATGTATTTATTTAAGAGATACCAGTTTTCACCTCGATAGTTTCTCATTTCCTGAATTACTTGCCACTGACTTCTACCAATGGAGTCGGGTTCTTTGCTGAGAGACGGCAATGACATATCTGCTCCACAGTGAGAGCAATCTTCTTGTCTTAATAGGGTTTCGGGATTTAACAAACCACATTCTGGACAATTAACAACATTGATGCCGGATTCGAAAATCATGGGCACATACTCCAGCCGCAGCTCATGCATGTAAAACATCTTCCTTCGACCATCAAGTTTCGGCTTTTACAAGATGGGCATAATGCAACAAAAAGACTATTATCCGATTTGTGCAAAGATTTTTGGAATGACCAAATAAGTGAATGAAAATTTTGCAGGGTCATAGTTTGCCTCCTTTAGGACATTTGTTCTAGTATATAAAAAACGATGTATTTAGTCCAGTAAATATTTTTAGAAATGTGAGAGGATACGGTTTTGACAAATCATTTCTACCGATTAACATGTGTGTAATCGTATTAACTTGTTGGATATTTGTTCATTGTTAGCTATTCAGAAAAATAAATTTCGGAATTTTCTACCTTTAGACGGGATTTGGGATTTCCTTCCAGATTTTGATAATGTTGGTATTGATCAGGAATGGTTTTTAGGGATACCTTCTGCAAGGCCAATTGCTGTTCCATCAAGTTGGAATGAACTATTTCTTGATACGACAGATTACATAGGAGTGGTTTGGTACCAAACCACTTTTAGTGTTCCTGATTCCTGGCCTGAAGGCAATATCCGATTGCGTTTCGAATCAGTTACTTATAAGGCGACTGTTTGGATCAATGGGGTTTCTGTGTGTTCTCATGAAGGTGGTCATTTACCCTTTGAAATATCTTTAGATCAACTTGTAGATTTATATCCGAACCAAAAACATATTAATACTTTGGTTGTGAGAGTTGAAAATGAATTGCATCCCAACAGAGTGCCTCCAGGGAATGTCACCTCAGGTAGTTTAAGATTATTTATGGGAAATAATCCTGCAACAAATTACGACTTTTTCCCTTATGCAGGTATAGATAGAAGTGTAAGTCTGTACCAAGTGCCTGAGGTTCATATCAACGATATTACTGTAAAAACAGATCTCATTGATGGTAATGCGGTTATTGAAGTATTTGTTGATGCTTCTGATGATGAAGTTGATTACAGCGTCGAATTGGAATCTGGATCAACTTTAATTAAGGAATCGTCACAAAACAGATCAAATTATATTGAGATCCATTTAAAAGATCCAAATTTATGGGACCCTACTGATCCGTTCTTGTATAAATTGACTACTTTTATAAAGAGAGATTCCAAGATTTTAGATTCTTACAACCTGAATGTAGGAATTCGTACGATCAAGGTAATTAACAATCAAATTCTATTGAATGATAAACCAATTGAATTGAAGGGTTTTGGGAGACATGAAGATTCTTCAGTGACGGGCCGCGGACAAAATCTTCCACAAAGTATTAAAGATCACAATCTACTGAAATGGACAGGCGCAAATTCATATCGCACATCTCATTATCCGTACTCTCAAGAAGATTTAGAATTAGCGGATAAAAATGGATTTTTGGTAATAGGTGAAATTCCCGCAGTAGGACTTTTCTTTGATGATGATTCGGATGAGATTCAGGTACGCTTGGAAAAATGCAGGCAACAAATTGATGAACTAATTGATCGAGATAAAAACCATCCATCCGTAATTATGTGGAGTGTCGCTAATGAGCCATTTCCGCCAGATTTGATGAATAGGATGCAGTCATCTTCTGAAGAACCAGTTAATCCAATTTCAACACAATTTCTTAACACCTTGATTGCGGACGTAAGAGATTTGGATGACTCTAGATTGGTTACATTTGCTGCGATACATGGTACACCTATGGAGTGGCTAGAAAATGTAGATGTTGTGATGGTAAATAGATATTATGGTTGGTATTTTGATTCCATGAATTTAGATAGTGCAATAGAAAAATTGTCTAGTGAACTTGAAAAAATCCATACTATAACTCAAAAACCTATCATGGTTTCTGAATTTGGAGCCGATACAGTTGAGGGAATGCATGCATTTTCTGATGAGTTGTATACGGAAGAGTATCAGGTGGAATTATTGAAAAAGTATTTGGATTTTGCTCAATCTAAGGATTTTATGGTTGGTATGCATGTTTGGGTCTTTGCAGATTTTAGGACAACTCATTCTACTATGCGTATTGGAGGACTCAATAGAAAAGGAGTGTTCACTAGGGACCGAAAACCGAAGATGGCAGCACATTTCTTGCGGAGTCGATGGAAGTAATATTTACAGAGAATCTGATTTTACTAAGATTATTAAAATTTGAATTACGTTCATGGAGTCTAATATGACTAAGCCAAACTTTATACTTATTCTTGCGGATGACATGGGGTTTTCGGATTTGGGTTGCTATGGTTCTGAGATAAATACTCCAAATTTAGATTCTCTAGCAACAAACGGAATTAGGTTTTCACAAATGTATAATTCTGCAAGATGTTGCCCCTCTAGAGCATCATTACTTACAGGACTAAATCCACAACAAACTGGGGTCGGGCATATGGTAAATAGCTATACTCGTCCCGACGGATCAGTTATTCCTGGTTATCAAGGGTATTTGAATAATAATTGTGCAACGATTGCTGAGGTTCTTAGATTAAATGGGTATAAGACTTTCATGTCAGGGAAGTGGCATGTTGGTGGCGGATATGATCTATTGAATCCTAATGGTTGGACTCCAGGAGCAGAGACGCACCCTATTCCCACTCAAAGAGGATTTGATAGATTTTTTGGAATTGTTGCAGGAGGAGGAAATTACTTTCATCCCCTGACATTAATGGAGGATGATAATCTGATAAATATAGACACTTCTGATTTTTATTTAACTGATGCCATTAGTGATAATGCTGTTTCAATGATTGAAGAATCTTCAAAATCTGAAGAACCATTTTTCTTACATGTTGCTTACACAGCTCCTCATTGGCCTTTGCATGCCTTGGAGGAGGATATTTCAAAGTATGAAGGAAGATATAGGGATGGATGGGACAATCTTCGAACCAACAGACACGAAGAATTAAATGGGATGGGGATCTTAGATTCTCAATGGGAGATTTCACCAAGGGATCCTTCATCTATGCCATGGGATGAAGTTAGGAATGCTGATTGGGAAGATTTACGAATGGCTGTTTACGCTGCAATGGTAGATCGAATGGA
>CAZWTJ010000075.1:0-5498 GCA_964637555.1 uncultured Dehalococcoidia bacterium
AGCTGGTGGAAGTGTATTTGAAACCCAATTGCTTAAGTCATATAAAACATCGTTGGGAATTTCGTGGCCAATTTGATATTCATGGTAGTCTGGTTCATAACCAAACGTTTTTAGTTTTTCAGCAGCATCAACCCCATCATTCAATGGGACTATAGTGTCATTAGAACCGTGAGAAATGAAAACTTTTTGAGATCTTTTCTTTGGTAAGTTTGACTCTATGTAATCTGGAAGGATCATTTTAGAACTTAAAGAAGCGAGTCCACAAAAAACGTCTGGATTTTTGAGACCCCATAAATAAGTAACCATTCCTCCCTGAGAAAATCCTCCAAGGATGATTTGACCTTTAGGGGTTTTGTATTTTTCTGTGACTTCTTCCAAAAAATTATTCAATAGGAATTCGGTGTTTTCAGCATCTTTAATAAATTCGGGATTTTCGGTGTCACCTAATGTATTAAAATTCGACCAAGAGAAAGCCTCTGGACCGAATTCATTCATTAATTGGTTTGGAGCATTAGGGAATACAAAAATATAGCCTTCAGAGGAAATTAAGCCACTTAATGGAGCTAAATCTTTCATGTTGGAGCCATATCCGTGTAAAAGAATAATCATGGGATAGTGTTTTGCTGGATTATAAGTATTGGGGTGCGCCGTAATGTAATCTAAAGAATTTGCAGATTGTTTGATAAATTCCAACTTATCCCCCAAGAAAGAATGTAATTGCTGAAAGACTACTTTTTCTATGGATTTTGTGCAAGTTCACGAGAAAATTATTTGGTATTTTAGTATAAAAAATATATCATTGATTTGGTGTATCAATGACTATTTAAGATGTTGGATTAGAATTTTACTTTTTCGGTAAAAGAAATTTTTGTATGAGTATTTTCAGTTGTGAGTTGAATACAAATTGTTTTGAGCAAACCCAAGCCCTAGGGAAGGTTCTTGGCTCAAATGCCAATCCAGGAGATGTATTTTTGCTTTCTGGGGATTTGGGAGCTGGGAAAACATGTCTTACTCAAGGAATTCTATGGGGATTGGGTTCTGAAGAGTATGTGAGAAGTCCTACATTTGTACTAATTTCAAAATATACTGCTAGAATAGATTTGTATCATATGGATTTATATAGACTGGACACTGTAGAACATATTGAAGATTTGGGGATTGATGAATATTTAGAAGGCGATGGGATTTGTGTCATTGAATGGGCAGAAAAAGGATCCCCGTTATTTTCAGAAGAACATTTGAAAATACAAATGAATTTCGAAGATGAAACTTCTAGGAATATTATCCTCACTTCTGAATCCAAAAGGTATAAGGGAATGATTTCTCAAGTAAGATCTTGGTCATAGGACGGAGTGTATTTATATGGAATTGTCTATAGATACATCAACTAGAATTGCGAGTGTTTCACTGTCCCAAAAAGGTAAAATGTATTCGCAAATTTCATGGGAATCTGAACAGAATCATTCAATTGAATTAGTTCCTGCAATCAGTGGATTGATCGAGAGGAATTCTATTTCAATGGAAAGTTTAAAATTGATAAATGTCGCTTCTGGCCCAGGCGGGTTTAGTGCCCTAAGAGTTGGAATGAGTACATCTAAAGGTTTATGTAAATCGCTTGGTATTCCAATAATATCGGTTCCAACACTTGATTTAGAAGCGGAGTCATTTAGGTATTTAGGCCTACCAGTTTGCTCAGTCATTCAGTCTGGGAAGAACAGAATTTATTTTGCAGTATTCGATTCTTCTGAGGCGATAGAATATAGAGTATCTGATATATCAGAGTTCCCAGGAATGATTCCAAAGCATGTAATTCTATGTGGTGAAGGAATTAATTCAATCCCTGAGGACGTATTAAACAAATGTGGTGACGGAGTAAAAATAGCTAAATTGCAAAATCCATCGGCCAGAATTTATTCACTTTCAAAAATTGGATATCAAAGATTTTTAGAAAATGATTTTGACGAAATTGATGCTTTGGCTCCAATTTATTTGAGGAGCTCACAATTAGCAAATGCACAAAATAATATTAAAGGAGTTAAATAAATGCAGAGGACATTGGTACTGCTTAAACCGGATGCAGTAAGTCGAGGATTAATAGGGGAAGTTATTGTAAGACTTGAGAACAAAGGTTTGAAATTTGTGGCAATGAAAATGATTCATGTTGATAGTGATTTGGCTGCAAGACATTATGCTGAGCATGTAGATAAACCTTTCTTTCCAAAACTTAGAAACTTCATTACATCTACACCTATCGTAGCATTGGTAGTAGAGGGTGAAGATGTAATTGATTTTGTAAGGAACTTAATGGGCTCTACTAATCCAATAGATGCTGCGCCAGGAACAATAAGAGGCGATTTGGCTATGTCTATAGGACCTAATTTGGTTCATGGTTCTGATTCTTTGGAATCAGCACAAAAGGAAATCGCTTTGTTTTTTTCGTCAACAGAAATATTTGACTATGAAAGGGATATTGATCACTGGTTAAATGAGGCGCCTTAAGTTTTAAGTTTGCAGAAAATGCTACTGCAAGCGGGTCACCTCTGTAGCTTGAGCCCATGCACTTTCGAGATTGTAGTGCTCGCGTTGCTCAGAGCCGAAAATGTGAATTATTAGATCCCCGAAATCTAGTAATACCCATCCAGATGCGGCAATTCCCTCTTTGTGGTGACGAGTCAAACCAACGTTTCTTAACCCTTTATCAATTGATTCAGATAGGCTATTGATTTGCCTTACAGATGATGCAGTCATTATTACAAAATAATCAGCAAAATCACTGCAGTTTGAAATATCTAGCAAAAGTATATCTGAAGCGATTGCTTCAGATGCCAAGTCTACGGCTAGTCTTGCGTCTTGTGCTATATCTCTAACGGATTGATTCATTTTGGTATTATAATTTGCAATTAAATCTTGGTCAACGATTCAGATTATTCATGATATGGACATTTCACTTATGTTGAAGCTCGGAGTTCTGCTGTGCTAGTCTTATATGATGGATAAGGAAAAAGTAATAGTTGCTATGAGTGGCGGAGTCGATTCTTCCGTTGCAGCGTTGATTTTACATCATCAGGGATTTGATGTGGTGGGATTGACAATGAGGTTATGGAGTCACCCAGATGAAGAGGTGACTCGGAATAACAAAAGATGTTGTTCAGTTGAGGACGTGGATGATGCACGGAGGGTATGTAATAAAATCGGTATCCCTCATTATTTCATGAATTTTGAAGAACAATTCCAAGAGCATGTAGTGGATTATTTTGTTAATGAATATGATAGAGGACGTACACCTCATCCATGCTTGGCTTGTAACGATAAAATGAAGTTTGATTTTCTGTTACAGCGAGCGATGTTTCTTGATGCAAAGTACATTGCGACTGGACATTATGCCAGAATTCGTAGATCTGAAACTTCTGTAAAATTACTGAAGGGTTTAGATGGACATAAAGACCAGTCTTATGTTTTATTTACCCTTGGACAATTGGAACTAAGCAAATTGATGTTACCTGTTGGAGAATTTCAAAAAAGTGAAATACGGGAAATGGCTCGTGAAGCTGGGCTTCCGGTAGCGGACAAGCCAGACAGTCAGGAAATTTGTTTTATTCCTGATGGTGATTATCGAAAATTTATATCTGAAAGAGTCCCCCCTAAGCCAGGATTGATGGTTGATGTTAACAATAATGTTCTTGGAGATCATCCTGGAATACAATATTTCACAATTGGCCAACGACGAAAGTTAGGACTGAAAGGTCATACTCCTGAACCGATGTTCGTAACAAAAATTTCTTCTGATGATAACAAAGTAATTTTGGGATCTGAAGAAGATTTGTATACAAAAGAATTTTGGGCGTCGAGGGTTAATTTTATCAATGGGACTTTACCTGATGGACCTTTGAGGGTGATGGCTAAAATAAGATATAAGGCTAAACCTTCATCAGCGACCATTGATAAAATTGATCGATTTCTCCATATAGAATTTGACGATCCACAGCGTGCAATAACTCCAGGACAGGCTGTGGTCTTTTATATAGATGATGAGATTATTGGTGGCGGTATCATTGAGACTGAGTGCCCAGTGGTTGCTCTTGCGTGATTAGTTTTATGTGTCGAATATGCGCCCAGAAAATACAGAGTTGAAATCGAATCGCCCTACTTTTTTAGAAGAACAAAAACTGTGGAATTCAGGATACAAATTTATTGCAGGGCTTGATGAAGTAGGTCGTGGGACTATTGCTGGACCAGTTGTGACAGGGATTGTTGTTTTACCTGAGACTCTTTCAGGAGAGTGGGTCTCTCATATCAATGATAGTAAGCGTATGACTCCCAAAAGGAGACAATATGTTTTAGGTCATTTGCAGGATAGCGCAATTGCCCTTCAAACTGGGATTAGCTCTGTTGAGGAGGTTGATCAGCTAGGAATTGTTGAGGCTGTACAATTAGCAATGAAGAGATCTGTATGTTCTATCCCAATTACACCACAATTTTTGCTCATGGACGCTTTCGAACTTAATGGAATTGATATACCACAAAAGGCAATTGTCAAAGGTGATTCATTGTCGATGTCTATTGCCGCAGCATCTATTTTAGCTAAAGAGACGCGTGATAGTTTGATGGTTGGGCTCCATGAAAAATTCCCGGAATATGGATTTGATAGTCACAAAGGTTACGGTACAAAAAAACATATTGAGGCATTAAAACTTTATGGACCCTGCCCTCTTCATAGGAAAACATTTCGGCCGGTAAGCGAATATATTTGAAAATTGATTCAATTGGAGGTTTGAATGCCACATCCTACATTCGAAAATGAAATTTTAATTTCAACGACTCTTCAATCTTCGGTCTTTTTGAAGGAAGGATTATTACATTTAGATAATTTTGTCACTATATCGGATACAAAGTTTTCAGATCTGTATGGGATTCTAGATTCCCTGGTTGAAATTCAAACAACAAAATTAAATAAAGAATCTGCTAGGAGTGAACTCAGACGAATTAAATCGGAAGATTCTATGTACGAAGTGATTTTTCAAGCTTTCAATGTGTTGAAGTCAAATCTTAATATATTGAATGAAGTAAGAATTCCGTCTACTGAAATTCTTACTGATGATTGGTTTTCTCAGGTATTTACCGCCATTGATCGATCATATTTGCAGGTTGCAATGTTTAGAAGAGCAAAATGGTTACGGAAGATTAGAGGCCTTTATGTGATTTTAGATCCTGGATTTACCGCAGGAAGAGATATTATAGATATTGCTAAGCAAACTTTATCTGGCGGAACAAAAATTTTACAACTAAGAGATAAAAAATCCGACAAAGCTGAGGTTTTAGATATGGCGATTAGATTGAAAGAAATATGTGAATCTTCAGGGGCCTTATTCGTTGTCAACGATGATCCTGATATTGCGTTACTATCTAAGGCGCATGGATTACATTTGGGTCAAACAGATTTAGAGGTTAACTTCGCAAGACAAATTATTGCACACGAGACTTTTATTGGCCGTTCCAAT
>CAZWTJ010000076.1:0-5459 GCA_964637555.1 uncultured Dehalococcoidia bacterium
AGTTCTGTATTGCCTGATGTTTTTGTAAAAACTTGGGACCTATGGAATGAAGGTAGACAAGAGGAAGCTCAAGATTATTTAAAAGAATTCTCGGAACTCCTAAAAATTCTTTCGCAAGGCCTAGGACTGTCCAGCTGGATCAACAAATATGTCTTATATAGAAGAGGCGTAATTAAACAAGAATCTTCATATGCCAGAATTCCAGGGTTACATCCAACTTCAATGCACCTAAAAGAAATTGATAGGATTCTAGAAACAACTCAGTTGGTTTAATATTTGATGAACCCGAAACAAATAATCAACCCCATCAAAATAATTCATACATCAGATTTGCACTTAGGTTCTGATGGTTTTAAAAGCAGTGTTGAAGGGAAATTTATCCCTATCAAACAGGTTGTTGATACCACACTAAATGAAAAAGCTGATGTATTAGTCATTGCAGGAGATCTAGTGGATCATAATCAAGTTCATTTAGATGTATTAACCGAACTACAAAATCAACTGAATCGGTTAAGCATTCCGATAATACTGCTCCCTGGCAACCACGATTCCCTTGACGAAGACTCTATATACAATCGAGCACAACTAGTCGACAATTGCTCTTCCCTAAGAATGTTTTCAGATCCTTCTGGAGAAATCATTCATCTAAAAAACCTACAACTTTCATTTTGGGGAAAGCCTACGATCCACCACTCTCCTCTATTCTTACCATTAGGAAATGCCCCATCAAGAAACCAGGAGAAATGGTTTGTGGGTGTTGCACATGGACTAATCACAGAAGAATCTAATACCGAACAAAGATCATCACCTATTTTCCCTTCACATATCGCAGAGTCTGATTTTGATTATATTGCCCTGGGTCACATAGATGTGTTCCGAGACGTATCCACAGGAAATGTACCCGCATTTTATTCTGGTTCACCTGAAGGCACGAGCGCAGAACAATCAGGATCTGTAACTTTAATAGAATTAGATGATCATAAAGGAGTCACAGTTAAACCAATCCCTGTGACAATTAATTGACCAAATGAAAACTTTCAATGAATTAAACACCCCTACTAGACACTGGATGATCAAATCCATGCAATGGGCTGATCAAAACTGGAATAACGAATTATCTTTAGTACGAATTCCAGTAGATCCAGATAAGCAATCTGTCACTGCACGTAACCAAAACGGGGAAGAAGATGTGAGGAACTCAATTTGGTATGCTACAGGACTTTTGATGCGTCAAAAGTCAGGCGATGTAGAGCGTTCCCTAAAAATCATAGAGACTGTCCTCAAATATCAATTCGATGACCCAGAAAAAGTTTTCCACGGCACTTTCTACCGCAAGCCTTCCGAATCATATCCTCCAGAAGATCCAATCCAATGGGATCATTATGATCCTAATTGGCGAGAATTCATATGTACAGTTTTCATTGTCCTCATAATTGAATTTCAGGAACTAATCCCAAAGAAGCTGATAGAGAAAATGAATCATTCAATTCTGTTGGGGGCTCAAGGATCATATGCACGAAAAGTTTCGCCCGAATATACCAATATTTCCCTCATGTCTACCTTCTTATTAGATTTTGCAGGAAGGAAATTCAAAAACAATGAATGGAAACAATATGCACTGAATTTGGGGCGTGAAATTCACAGGTTATTTGAACGCAATAAAACATTCAATGAATTTAATTCTCCCACGTATTATGGCGTGGACTTTTACGCCTTAGCATTATGGAGAAAATATGGATCCTCTACAGAATATCAAAATTTAGGCCAATCAATGGAATTAGATCTTTGGCGTGACGTTGCTCAATTTTATCACGCAGAAATGCGGAATTTATGCGGGCCTTATGACAGAAGTTATGGAATGGACATGCAAAATTATATTGCTTCAGTCGGGTTATGGATTTCTACAACCGTGCCTATAGAGCTTGCACCACTTCCTAACGTCAATGAACCATTCAACCATTCTGGAGATTATTATTTTCTTCCAATGGTTGCCCTACTGGGCACTAACATTCCAAATGAAACGATTGCTCACCTGAAAGCATTTCACGGCGAAAAAATTTTGAGTCGCACTATTGAACCAAAACGAACAGCCTCATCATGGTTATCTGAAAACCTCATGCTAGGCACTGAATCTAATTTACTGAGTACCGAAAGACCGAAGCACTTATCCAATCAATTCCATCCAGCTACTGCTCACTGGTTTACGTCAGGGGGAAATCTTGCTTGGCTTAGATGTAAAAGCAACGATTCTCTAATCACTAAATGTTCTCCAAATGTAATTTCTTTATCATCTTCTAATAATGAATCTTGCGAATATATTTTTGAAATCAACGCCCCTAATATAAACCCGAGCATGGTTGATCCATATGATTGGAGATTTCCAGGAATGACAATTTTACTGAAAAGAACAAACACTCCATTTTTCCTTAAGCACTTTGAAAATGAATTAACAATCCAATTTTCCGCAGATGGACTTGTAGAATTAACATTTGAACCATCTGATGAAGATAATTAAAAATTTTCTAGTCGCCATAGCTTCGTGTTTTGACAAAATCCCTGGAAATATTAAAATGTAACTAGGGTTGAATTTGATAATTAGGAGATCAGTAAATGTTAAAAGAATGGTTCGGTGGTCTGTCCACTAAACAAATCATAATGTATATACTGACGGTAGTAGTAGCTGTATATATAGTTTGGTACGTTGTTGATGCTCTCGAGGGCTTCGACCCTGATTACAAACCTACTGCTATGGGACTAGGAGATAATGAATCAAAAGCTGGTACAAAAATCGAGGGTGGTGCAGAAAAATTGATGTTTGACCCTACGAAAAAGAAAACTGAGTAGAAACTAGTAAACACCCTAGAAGAATTATCCACCTAATCTAAGATATTCATCCCAGGACAATCTGGATCTGAGCCTTTGTTTGTTTCCCTGATACCATTTTTCCCCATGGGATCCTCTCAGAGCCTGAATCACTTCCCATTGATTCTTACCCTGAGAATCTAATTTCTTACTTAATGGTGGTAATGACATATCTGCACCACAGTGGATACACTCTTCTTGAAGCAAAAGAGTTTCAGGATTCAACAACCCACATTCAGGACAATCTCTTACCTTAATGCCAGTCACTACACTTCACTCCTAAAATTTCCTAAAAGCATGACACCTATATTATTTTCAGATCATATGTTCTATCATATATTAAACTTTTAGCAAAGTCTATTTTGTTAAATGAAGGATTTAAGAAGAAAGAAATTTGCTTCTATTACTTCTCATTTATTCGGGACAAACCGTCTAGTGCCCATTGCCATTCAGAATCAATTACAAGAGCTGCTTCGTAAGCAGATTTAGCCTCATCGTATTGTTCCAGTTTCTCATGAGCTATACCAGAGTTAGTTAAAGCCCACTTACATCCATGGCTTGCGGCACCTGTTGCAGTAGAATAATCCTCAATAGCATTTTCATATAGACCAAGAGCAAAATACGCGTTCCCTCGTCTGTTATAAGGACCCACTGCGGTTGTATCATCAATCTGAATATATTCAGTCAAATCATCAACAACACTATGGTGTTTTTCAATTTCACTATCAGATAAATCCTCAAGAGGATTCTGTACTACAACTACCTGCCCAAAGGGTCCCCCTCCATCAGAGTTGAAGGATGTACCCGACAAAGCCGCATATGTATATCCTCGATAGTAATATCCCCATTTGTCATCGGGATCTAGTTCAATCAGTTTTGAACAATTTTCAAGAACTTCTGGGGGTTGTTTCAATTTAAACCGGTTGTAACATTGAGCAGAATAAGCTTGAATTGCCTGACCTTTAAATAAATCATTTGACAGGTAATCTGAAGGCGACTCATCAATAATATCGATAGCAAGTTGAGCATACATCGCCGCATCATCATACTTCTCTAATTCCTGAGAAATCATAGCTGTTTTAAGAAGTTCTGAAATTTCATCTACTGAGTCCTCTATTGCACTAACTTCAAGGTTTTTACCAGAATCAACATCATCACTTTTTTGTGCAGAAGATTCAACGGATTCATCTACTTTTTTTGCATCAGAATCAGATGAAGAACACCCAACCAAAAATACTATTCCAAAAACACTAACTAATATAAATATCAAACTTTTCAAAACAACTCCATTTATCACGAGATTGTCCCAATGATAACATTTTATCACTTCTAACAAAATATCCTGAGGTTTCAAATGCAACCCCAGGATATTTATTAAAATCCACTAATGTGAGTATTATCTCACACAGATTATTTAACTTATTCTTCTGACTTCAAATTAAAAAAGCCAAGAACTATAGAAGCTATCAAAGTGCCAAAGAAACCAATCATCCAAAGAATCTCAACGTCACCTAATAGATCTAACATCATTAAAACTTGTAGGGCACCTGCAACTATTAACAATATTGAAGCTATAGGATTGATTTTCTTCTCAATGAAAAGAGCCGCACCAAGAATAATATTGCCTAAACTCCAAAACCAAAATGCTGCGGGGAACAAAGACTCTCCGGCGGCATAAATCCACTCAGCTTCGATCAGATCACTACCTTCACTACCTAGTATCATCCAAGTGCTTCCTGTTGCTGCCATCGTTAGCGCAAGAATACCCACAAAAATGAGACTAGCTACAGATGCCAGTGTCCCAGATGTTGTTGATCCTTCTGCTCTTCCCCATGCGAATAACGCATAACCGATAAACATGGAAATAAAACTTATACTACCAAGCGCCAATACCAAACTAGATATAGTTGTATTCTCATTTAGAAGGGCCACATTTTCCTTTGCAGTTTCGCCCTCTCCAATTAGAATTTCCCATAAAATAAAACCGACCAGAACAAACATAATCGGCCCGATCATTAATAACCAACTACTTAGAGTTTTAGAATTCATGATTTCTCCTTTTTTTGATTGTGGATAGACCTAATCATAGATAGGCCTACCCAAATAAATTTTTTTCATTTTAGTACTGTAAAAAATACTTAAGAATCTGACTTAAGAGTGAAATATCCAACTGCGATAGTAACTACAGTCATAGAGATCCAAATCACTATTTCAACTATATCTCCGAGATCTGCATCTACAATTTGTGTAAGTGCCATCAACACACCAACTAATAGGAATAACCAAGAAACTATATTGTTAAGTTTCTTCTCAACTACTAGAGTGGCACCAAGGAGAATATTCCCAATACTCCAGAACCAAAAAAGACCGGAAAAAAGACCCCAACCCGCGACCTGAGAAATGATCTCAGCACCAGCCGCATTGTCAGCACCTTCTTCGATAACTCCAAAACTGCTTCCCAAGGCTGCTATTCCTACGGCGGCTACACCAACAAACACAACACTAGAAAGTGATCCAAGCGCACCTACCGCTCCTGATTCTGGTGCTTTCGACCATGCTAAAAGCGCTAATCCACTAATTGTTCCAACAAATATCAG
>CAZWTJ010000077.1:0-4909 GCA_964637555.1 uncultured Dehalococcoidia bacterium
TGAAGCGGAAACCATGGAAGGCGTCGAAGCATTTATGTCTGACCCAGAGGTAATTAGAATGAGACAAGAAGCTGGTGTAGATACTGATAGCCAAGAAGTAGTCAGCCCTGTAAGTGAATATCACATCTTTCAGAATTAATGAATGAACTAGTTGATAGGTTCGGGGTAGCTAGCAATCTTGTTGATAATTTTTTCATGGATTTAATTAATGGAACTAATCAAGAATCTGTAGATGAAGCATTTAAAGGTTTGGGATTAAGCAGAAGCTCTGTCGAGAATAAATTAATTCAGGTAAATGAAAAGGTTAATCCATTTGACCCTGACAAAATGGGACATAATGCTAGTAAGAAAATCATCTATAAAGCAATCCTAACTATGATGTGGGAAGAGGAAATGAAGGACTAGGTATTAAATCAATAATTCTCACGATAACAATGAGACTCTTTAATTATGGATATGAAATGAACTGGAAACAGTTCATAGGGGCACCTCATTAATTTAGAGGTTTAATTTTGTGATTAGCGATTCTAATTCAGACTGAGTGTTGGGGTCGATATTTGCTCCTGGGAAGCGTACTTTTGGAGATGAAATAAATCCCCTTAGATGAAGGGCAGCTTTTCTTATAGATATTCCTATTCCTGATTGCCCTTCAAACAAAATTAATGGCAAATATTTATAGAATATTGCTTCAGCTTCATCTCTCGAACTATTATTCATGAGTTCACAAACTGAAATTAAAATTTCTGGGTATGCAAATCCAGTCATTGCCCCTGCGCTGCCTCTTGCTAGTTCGTCAAGGAGGTAAACTCCTCCTAGGCCACCAAAAATCTCCATGCGGTCGCCGATTCGTTGTCTGATTGAAGAGATTTTATTGGGGGTTGGAGGATCTTCTAGTTTCAAGTAAAGAGCGGATGGCACTCTCTCGACAAGGTTTTCGATAAATGATAGTGACATGTGCACTCCTGTAGTTTCAGGGTAGTCCTGTACGACTATAGGAATATCGATAGAATTGCCTAATTTCTCATAAAAAGTAAGTAGTGCGTCGTCGTTGGGTTTTAGCATGGGTGGTGCCGAGACCATTACTGCGGCTGCTCCGAGCTTTTGAGCTTCTATGCTACGGTTGATTACTGTAAAACTACTTCCTCCAGATGTTCCAAGTGTTATTGGAATATTCTTGGCTGAAGAAATTACCGTCTCTGAAATCTGGGTTCTTTCATTATCAGTTAGTTTGGCAACCTCGCCAGTGACGCCTAATGCAACGATGCCTGTGCATCCAAATTCTTCAGCTTTCGTTGCGAGAGCAGACATGCTTTTTAGGTCTAAATTTTCATTATCAAAAAAAGGTGTCGCTAGCATCCAGTGGACACCACTGAAATTATCTCCCATAATTTTTCTCCTCAAAAATTGAGCAATATTTCCAACAAAACCCTCTGTTACTTGCTCACATTCTACTTCCTGCATATACTACCATTATTGTTTGGAATATTTTTAATGATTGGATTCGATGGAAACAATTCAGATACATAACAATCCAAATTTGGATGCACGAATGGTAATGCAAGTTTTATCAGAAAATTTGGATAGTAAATACGAGATTTTTTCCATTAGTTCGATGTGGAGAGAAATCATGATCAGGCAAAATTCTTGGAAAGGCGTGACCATTGGATTACGCTATGATGGGAATCGGACTGATTTGATGTTTAGCGGTGATTCCCCAGGGGTATTCCCTGCAGTTTTTACCCAAATGTTTATTGGGAGTTTTATTGCAGATAGAACATTTCGCCGTAAAATACTTTCCGACGTTCGGGAAATCTTGTTAGAAATATCCGGCGGATCTTCCTGATTTGGAATTTAGGGAACGTTAGCAGAAATAATATACGGAGATGCTTCCAGATTGTCTTGATTTTGAAGAGTCCCAAGCTTTTCAGTTGAGATCTGTGACAAACCTGCTTCAGTAAGGAAGGTTTCCGCTTTTGAGATTTCCATTCCTGAAAAGAAATTTGATGTGTTGTTAACAAATTCTGCATCGAAAATGATTATTTTGCCATCACTTTTGGTGGTTCGAGCCATTTCAGAGATTATTTGAGATGGGTTTGAGAAGTCATTAAGTGACATTCCAATGAATGAGGAATCTACAGTATTATCCTCCACAGGTAATTCATTGGCGTTTCCTAATCTACAGTCAAGGCCCACATAACCTTCCGCTCCAATGAATTTGTCTTGTAGGAACGCTAGCATTTCATCAGAATGATCTACCACGATTGTTTGCAAGGCACCTATTCGAAGTAAACCCCCAGTGATGAATCCAGTTCTACACACAACATCAAGAACTCTATTACCTGCTCCGTTTCCCGTTGAAGCGATGTGATCTTGAATTTCTAGATATCGAGACCCATAAAACAAGCGGTTTTCGTCGTCATAATCATAGGGGTCGATGATATTGTTCATTCTTCACTCCCTCACAGAAATAGTTTCTTAATTGTTTGTAAAATCTGGTTGTCTTTTTTTCGAATCTAAATTCGAAGTACTAGTCCATAAAGAAACGTATGAAAGCCATAATAGACTAGCAATGCCAGCATGTAAAATTCTAAGGATATCTGGCATCCCAAAGAACACAGCGCTTAGGCCAATAGAAATCTGAGAGAAAGCGATTACCGAACATGCGATTGCTAAATTCAGTTCTAGTCCACGAATGTTTGCCCGCCACATTTTCAGTGTCATAAAAAGTGTTCCTAAAAGTAATATATAAGCAAGAGTTCTATGTGAATCATGAAGAATTGTAGCCTCGGGGATACCTATATCTCCACAGAGTGGAATGCCTATACAACTAAAGGAATATTTCCTCGCTACTATACTAGAACCTAATAAAATTATAGCCGCTACAGCAATTAACAAATGTCTTGCACGACCTGTAAAAAACTTGCGTGGGTGAGTATCAGAAAAAAAATCAGCAGCTACAATTGTAAGAAGTAAAATTATTGCCATGGCTAAAATGAGATGGATCAAACGAACGAGTGGATTTAATTCCGTAAATACTACAATGGCACCAAGAATAGCTTGAATGACTACAGCTACCGAGGCTCCAAGTGCCATGTTTGATCCGATAGGGAATTGGTTTTTGAATTTGTGAGTGATAATTGCTAAGCCGAAAATGAATAACATTACTACACCGGCATACCACCGATGGCCAGACTCAATAAGTGCAGCAATGTTGCCGGGAACCACACCACCCTCACAAAGTGGCCAGTCAGGACATCCTAGTCCTGAACCAGACACTCTAACCCATGCCCCATAAGTGACCAACCCAACAACCATTATTGCAATTGCAAGGGCATATGATCCAATGACTTTGGGATTAAAATATTTACTTTCAGAAGCTATCAAGGTTTTTCCGTTTAGAAGATATGATGTTAAATAGAATAAATTTATTTTACATTGTACCCTAGCGAGCCGCTAGGCTAAATCTTGAATTTGATTAATCATTGCATACAAATGATTTCAACCCAGCCATATGATATAATGGAGGTTCATTATATATAGGAGTTTTCCCAAATGGCGGACCTAAAAACCCTTGAGTTAGAATCGAGGGATTTACTTGGAAAAAAAGTTGAGACGTTGCGAAGATCTGGGTTGTTGCCTGTACATATGTACGGGCCAGATATTGATTCCCAGTCATTACAGGGTGATTTAAAACTTTTGGCTCGTTTAGTGTTGGAAGTAGGTACAAATATACCTGTTTCAATCACTGTGAAGGGTTCTGACAATGTTAATATGTGTTTTGTCCGAGAAATTCAGAGACATCCAGTTACCGAGAATATTTTGCATGTTGATTTTCTAAGGGTTGACACATCTAAAGTGGTTCGCGCTGAAGTTCCCATAATATTAGAAGGTGTAGCTCCTGCCTGTCAACGTGGGGGGACATTGATGCAGCCGGTACAGAATTTGGTTGTAGAAGCGTTGCCTATGGATATTCCTGTTTCACTACAAATTGGCGTGACAGATTTGGATGACTTCGAGAAGAGTTTGTATGTGTCTGACCTTGTGGTTCCAGACAATATTGCTTTGATTAGCTCCCTAGATGATTTAATTGCTCGAGTAATTCCTCCAAGAATTGAAGAAGAAGAAGTTGTTGCATCTGCCGATGAAGACGATGAGATGACTGAGGATGCTGATGGAGAGGGATCCGAAGAATCTTCTGGGTCGGAAGAGGGTGAAGCTAGTTAAGTTGTAATTTCTGTTGCTGCTCCGATAATTCTTTTCCCAGAAATTATTGAGTTGCCTCCGATTTTGGCTGCTCCCAAGATTCTTGCGGTCCCAAAGATTCTAGCATTTCCAGATACTGAAGCAGCTTCGCAAACATCAGCATTTTCGAAAACCCAGGCGGCATCTCTAATTTTTGCGGCATCTCTAATTTTTGCTCTTCCAAATATCCTGGCAGTACCTCGCACTAAAGCAGATCCACTGATTCGGGCGTTCCCAGAAATTTTAGCGTGACCTCCTATTTGTGAAGCCCCAAGAATTTGTGCATTCTCTTCAATAATAGATTTCCCAGAAATATTACACATTCCTTCAATGTGCACATTTCCAGAGATAGTTGTCGGACCCGAAATAATTGCGGATCCACCAATTGTTGTATTTCCAGAGATTTTTGCCTTGCCTTTAATTTTTACAGAGCCAAAAATTTGAGTATTCCCACTAATAAGTGCGGCATCTCTAATTTCGATCGAATTCGAGAAGATCATACAATTTTCAGAAACCCAACATGCCCCTTCGTGAGATAGAGCACTCCGTTTGATCTCATCGACGAAAGGTAAAAATCCACCTATTGTCCCTTTTGGAACATTTTGCCTCACATCTTTCAATGATTTTATTCGATGGAGTATTATTCCATGAGATTCAATGGTTTCAT
>CAZWTJ010000078.1:0-4767 GCA_964637555.1 uncultured Dehalococcoidia bacterium
GATACTTATGTTGGTTATCCAATATCTCCGGCTACATCTATTCTTGTATGGATGACTATGAATCTAAAGGGTCCGGGGAAATATGTTTACCAAGCTACCTCGGAAATTGAATCAATTACTTCTATCGTGGGAGCGGGATATTCAGGTAAAAAATCTATGACTGCTACTGCAGGCCCCGGTTTTGATTTAATGCATGAAGGTATTGGTTTGGCTTGGATGTCTGAGATTCCATGTGTGATTGTAGACGTTCAAAGGGGCGGTCCATCTACAGGTTTACCCACTAAAACAGAGCAATCAGATTTGATGACTGCTATTTTCCCGGGTCATGGGGATGTTCAATTGCCTGTAATTGCACCCGGATCCGTGGAAGAATGTTTTCATGCTGGAGTCAATGGACTTAATTGGGCGGAGCGTTATCAGGGGCCTGTAATTATACTTAGTGAGATGGCCTTGTCAGAAAGGCAACAAAATATACCAAAACCAAATGTTGAAGATTTAAATATTGAAAACCGATTAGTTTATCAGGGTGATAATGGGTACCAACGTTACGACAGCCTGGATGTTTCCCCAATGCCTATTCCTGGAGGGGCAGGGGCATATGTTGCAAATGGGAGCGAACATGATGGTATTGGTGATACTACTCACCTACCAGAGAGACATATTCAAATGACTACTCGACGGTTCAACAAATTAAAGCTTTTGGAGAATGAAAAGTTTGAGTCTATTAATCCTGATGCTTCAGTTGTAATAATGCCATGGGGAGGTAGTAAAGGACCTGCTTATGAGGCATTTCAAGAAATTGGTGATACTGTCGAAGGTGTTGGATGGTTTTACACTATGTATGTGAATCCTTTGAATCCTGAACTGATTGGCCAATTGAAAAAGGCAGATTTAGTTTTGGTTCCCGAACTTAATTATCAAGGTCAATTTGCTATGATATTAAGAACTCATGGGATTAATGCTAAGGCGATAACTCAATTTACGGGGTTGCCTTTTAAAGTTAGAGATTTGGTAGAATCTGTCAAGAATGAAATTGCAACATATAGAAATGAGATAATTAACGCATGAGTGCAAAAAATCCAGAATATGATTTCAAATGGTGTCCAGGGTGTGGTGACTTTGGTGTTCGGAGAGCTTTAGAGGCTTGTTTGAAACAATATGCAATTGATACTGAGAAGCCAATGCATAATACAGTTGTGGTTGCCGGGATAGGATGTTCTGGCAATATGGTGCATTTGATTGAAGGAGAACAGCCCTTTGGCATTCATGGCATTCATGGAAGGACTCTACCGATTGCAATGGGAATAAAGATGAGTAGGCCTGATCTTAACGTGATTGTAGTTGCAGGGGATGGTGATTTTCTGAGTATTGGTGCAGAACATGTAGCTCCTCAGGCTGCACGCAATCTGGATATTACAGCTGTAATTATGGATAACGGAGTTTATGGTTTAACTAAAGGTCAGAGTTCTCCTACAACGAAAATTGGTACCGTAACGAGTTCTACTCCCCGCGGCAAAGCAGAAATATCGGCAAACCCTCTAGAATCTTATCTGACATTCGGGGTATCTTTTATCGGTTCTCAGGTCTCTTCAAATGTTAAACCATTAGCATCTATGATTAGACAGGGAGTTGATCACAAAGGGTTTTCTATTGTGCATGTGCAATCTCCATGTACTACCTATAACAACACGTATGAAGAATTAAAAGGTAGTGTGAAGAAGGGTATTAAAGGTACTGCTTGGGATATCCCAGAATCTCATGATCCTAACAATTATCAGTCTGCAAAAGATTTGGTCAGCGAGGGAGGAATTCCAGTTGGTTTAATCTTTCAGGATGAGTCTAGGTCTTCATTTGATGAGCATTTATCAAGTCTTAGCAATAGTGATAAGCCTTCGAATGTACAAAAAATGATCGATTCATATTCCCTTTAGCCTGAACGCTCTGGAAGGGAAAAGATTGCAGTTCCTGGTGTAGTTTTTACGCCATCAGCATTTTCCATCCATATGTCGCATTCGATTAAATTTTCATTATTTAATTGATGCTTTTTTGTTACTTTCCCTTTGCAGAAAATTGGAGTTCCAGGTTCGTCCATGCCTCTGTATTGGCAGCTCAGTTTTTTGAGAGTTCCTTTGTCTCCAATGCAGTTGGTAATAAGTTCTCCTAAGAAAGCGTTCTTGAGAGCGCCATGGAGTATTACACCAGGAAGCCCATTTATCTTTGCGAAATTAATGTCATAATGAATTTGGTAATAATCTCCAGAAGCTCCAGCATATTTTACAAGTTGTTGAGTTGTAGGATCTTTCCGTAATACTGGCAATTGCATTCCTACTTCTAGGTCATTATAGAACAATGGGGTTTTCATATTTTCTCCTTGAATTATGCTTGATAGCAGATACTAGTAGTAGTTTGGGTGGCTATTAATTCATTTACTTGATTAACATATTTTATTATTGATACTACAAATAACATTTCTCCCATTCGACCCGATCGTTCAAATAAATTTTGAATTGTCTTGGTCACAGTTATTGTGTCTCCAGGTCTTACATGGCCAAAGTACTCCCATTCACTTCCTCCATCTACCCTTGCGTTGAAATGTTCTGGGATGATATCTATTTTGGATTCAGTATCTAGTAGAGCGCATGCCGCATCGACTGATCTAAGGAAAGTAGGAGGGGCTATAATTCCATTAGTGCAAGATTCATTAGCAATTGATTCTTCTTGAAAAAGAGGATTTTGATCGCCAATTGCCTGAGCAAACTTTCTTATGGCTCCTTTTTCTATTTCAACAGATCCTAGGGTTTTTTCGACTCCAATATGATCATTCATTTCTTTTGTAATGTAAGTTTTCCCGCTCATAGTTTCACCTATTTTTAGAATTTAATTTATATAGCCCTAGTCAAGGATTGAATTATTTGAATTAGATTTTTTTTAGGTTTGCTACACTTGCTATTAAGCGCTTAATTCCAGCTCCATCTTTGAAAGCTATAGTTATTTCAAAATCGGACCTGATTTCTTTGCAATTCATTACGATACCAGATCCAAAATCTGGATGATTTACTTTATCACCCGTCATAAATCCTGAGCCAGAGGCCCTGACTTCCGAATTTTGAAATTTGGTTTTATTTGAATTTTTGGTTGTGATTTTATCAAAGTATTTTGGAAGGCTTTTTGGTGTATGAATTAATTTTTCCGGCAAGTCAGTTAAAAAGCGTGATGGTAAAGTTGGGAGCCCCAGTCCTTTGTAGCCTCTTCTAAATGCGCGCATTAGAAAAAGTTTCTCCTTTGCGCGGGTGAATCCTACATATGCTAGACGTCTTTCTTCCTCTATTTGTTCAGGGTCTTCCATAGAACGGATATGTGGTAGAAGTCCCTCTTCCATTCCAATTATGAAGACAACTGGGAATTCTAGACCTTTTGATTGGTGCAATGTGATGAGGGTAATGGCAGAAGATTCATCCTCCATTTTATCAATATCGCTGACAAGACTTATTGTTTCTAAAAATTCAGATAAGGATTCTCTGAGTGAATGGCTTTGATAATCAGAGGCACTATTTAAGAATTCGTCTAAATTCTCAAGGCGTTCATTGTCACGGATATCTTTACTAGATTGAAGAATTTGTCTGTAATTTGTTAGATCTAGGATACTATTGATCAAATCTCCTAGTGATTGGTGGGTATCGGAATTTAATATCTCGGAAAGTTTGCTAATTGTTTCGTAGAAATTGGATAGCGCGTTGATAGAACGAGAAGTGAATTCGATCTGCTTCGATTTTTGAAGTTCTAGTATTCTTCCAATTGCGAAGAAAAGCGGTAATTGTTCATTTTTGGCAACAAGTGATATGTCATCGAATGTTTTTTTCCCAATCCCTCTTGGAGGAGTATTAATTATTCGCATCAATGAAATATCGTCGTAGGGGTTCGCAATTGTTCTTAGATAACTTACGACATCCTTTATTTCTTGTCTTTGATAGAATTTTTGTCCCCCAATTAATTGATATGGGATTCCATGACGTCGGCATGATTCTTCTAATAACCTCGATTGAGAATTGACCCGATACATTATTGCGATGTCTGAATTAGAATAGTGTTGATTGTTGGTTAGGGATTTAATGTGATTTAAAACCGATTCAGCCTCTTCAATATCAGTGAAAGCTTCTTCGACAGTTATTGGTTCTCCTTGTTTATTTGTAGTCCATAGATCCTTCTCCACGCGTTGATCGTTTGCAGAGATTAGATGTTGTGCGGCCTCCAGAATTGTTGCCGAAGATCGATAGTTTTGAACGAGGGGAATCACTTTTGCATCTGGGAAATCAGTTTGGAAACTAAGTATGTTACGTATATCTGCATTACGCCATGAATAAATTGATTGATCAGGATCTCCTACCGCGCAAAAATTTCGATGCTTAGCAACCAGCAATTTAGCTATTTCGTATTGAGCAACATTGGTGTCTTGAAATTCATCGACCATTACATGTAAAAATCTTTCAGAATATTTTTCAGAGATTTCTTGATCCTCATTTAGAATATAATGTGTTTTGATTAACAGGTCGTCAAAATCTAAAGCAGAATTCAAACTCATGAACATTTCGTATTGTTCATAAACCCTGCTAACAATCTCTTGGAAATAGTCATTAGCGTTTGATTTATATTCTGAACTTGGGATTAGTTGACTTTTGGCATTAGAAATATTTGAGAGAATTGATCTTGGTGGGAATTGTTTTTGGTCTATTTGCAGTTCTTCCATTGCAACTTTTGTCTGTTCAATCT
>CAZWTJ010000079.1:0-4751 GCA_964637555.1 uncultured Dehalococcoidia bacterium
CAGATTTGCTTCTGAATTGTAAATCCGTCCCATCCTCCACTCCAAGAGACAATTTAATTTCTGCCAAAGTATGGAAAGTTGTGACGTGTGGAATCTGCCAGTAATCAGACAACTTTTGACCAATGATTGCGGATAACCAATAATGACTGGAAATCAGATCGTATTTCAAATCATTTTTGTTACAAAAACCTATTACCTTATCAACGAACTCATCTAAATAATCTATAAATTGGCTTTTATTGATACCGTATGGTCCTGCTTCAAAATGAATATTCCTAACTATTGATTCAAATTCATTTTCATCTTGAAATTCAATATTTGCACTTTCAGCATCAAATGCTCTGGAAAAAATATCCACAGAATGACCCAACTCCTTTAACCCCTCAGACAAACGTTGAATGTAAACGTTCATTCCACCAGCATCCTTTTCTCCCAGAGTTTCTAATGGACTGCTATGAAAACTTATTAGTCCGATCTTCATAAATCACTTCATCCAGATTAATTAGATTAGGTTCTTTATCGTCTAGCAACGATCTCAAACAAAGAACGATTCTGTGCGCCCAAATCATATTTGTAACGTTCAGACCCACGTAAGAAATCAAATGTTTGCCTACCATCATTAATGGATTGCCGTATACAAAATGCCTTATTAATCAGCCCAACGCTATCTGCATAATAACTAGGATTAAAGCCACTGTTATATAAGAGGTACTTTGACCCATAATCAAATGCGATACAACTGGCAACCCTGAGACCATCCAATTTCAAAAAATGCATTTTCAGTTCTCCGGATTCAGAGAAAAGCTTAACCATTTCTCGGAAAAACTGTTCTCTTGCAGGTGTCAGGAATTCTCGTTTTTCTGCACTACTTGATTTCATGAGTTCTAGGAATTCATCAATGTCTTCATCAGAATTGTCTTCAGAGACAATCTCCTGTTCAATCACAGCATAGGATCTCTCAATTTTCCTAATTTTTCTCCTTAGCTCGTGCCGATTTTTCCGAGGCAATTCAGCTACATATCCATCCCAATCGGATTGCAATATTGATACAGGAGCAACATCTTCCTCCTTTACAACCACTTCCATCCCTAATGATTCCAATAACCCTGGCAAAAGAGAGTATGTTGGCGAATCTTCTGGAATTGATTGCAAGATTATTTCGTCCCACTCCCAATCTTGCAATCTTTTAATTATCACATCAAAGTCATTTAAATCTAAATCGTGTGCTCCAACAAAATCTCTATAATCAAACACATCTGTATTTCCAATGAATGTAAGCTTTTTGTTAGATACCATCATTGGAGCAATCCCTATCGGGAAATTTTCTTTTTCAAGTTGCAAGACAATCAAGTTAGCATTTCTTCCAAAATGATCTAACCACAATTTTTGCCATCTGAAAGTCTGGAAAATTGACGTTTCAGTAGTTGATGACATTATGCTGTCCCAAACAGCATTTGCATCCTGAAAATCAATCTCCTTAATTAAAAGCGAATCAGCCATATCAGTTCACACGAAAAAAGAAATATATCATTTAATTAACTTAATTTTAGACCGCGTTCGACATCAGACAAATTTGCCGAAAATTCTTGCATCTCTAAAGGCTCTAACTGGCCCGCAAGATCAGGGTCTTTTAATCCATTCCCTGTAAGAATACAGACTACTTTCTGATCACTAAAATCCTTCCCTTCGCGTTTTGCTTTCAACAAACCTGCAATTGATGCAGCCGAAGCGGGTTCACAAAATACCCCTTCTTCACGAGCAATCATTTTATATGCTTCCATAATCTCATCATCGGAAACAGCTTCTATAGAACCTTGGCTCTCATCTCTTGCATTAACCGCACCACTCCAACTCGCTGGTCGCCCAACTCTAATCGCCGTCGCAATCGTTTCAGGATTAGAAACTGGTTCACCTTGAACTATCGGAGCCGCGCCCTCTGCCTGAAAACCCCTCATTCTTGGACGCTTATTAACCCACTCCATATTAAATGCTTCAGTGAAACCCAACCAATAAGCAGTGATATTTCCTGCGTTTCCAACAGGAATATAAATCTCGTCAGGTGAGTCCTCCAAATCTTCGATAATTTCAAAGGCTGCAGTTTTTTGTCCTTGAATCCTATTAGGATTGATTGAATTTATCAGAGCAATAGGGTGCTTTTCAGTAACTGATCTAACAATACTCAGTGCATCATCAAAACTACCATCTATTGCCATAATCCTTGCGCCATATGCAACAGCTTGAGCAAGTTTGCCTTTAGCAATATTCCCCTTAGGAACAAACACAATTGTGGAAAGTCCATAGTATGAGCCATATGCAGCTGCAGAAGCACTAGTATTTCCAGTAGAAGCGCATGCAATCTGTTCAGCACCTGCTTCAATCGCCTTTGCTACAGCGACGACCATTCCGCGATCTTTAAAGGATCCAGTAGGATTACATCCTTCTAGTTTAAAATAGAGTTGATCGCAACCAATTCTCTCACCAATTTTGCGTGATTTTACTAACGGAGTGGACCCTTCTCCTAACGTGAAGATTGGAGTTGTATCGGTGATTGGCAAATATTGCCTGTACCGCTCCAAAACACCTTGTCTCATGTCCAAACCTCGCAAACCATTAGTAGTCACTTTCGTTATATTAGTCTATCATTACTTAAGATTTAATCACATGTTCAAATAATATTTTTGAACAATAAAATCTCAAAAATATTATTTATTAAATAGGAGAAACAATGGGATCATTAGACAGCCAAGACCCTGAGATAGCTCAAGCCATCGAAAACGAAAAATCCAGACAAATTAATCAAATTAACTTAATCGCCTCCGAAAATTACGCAAGCAAGGCCGTATTGGAAGCTCAAGGCTCTGTAATGACCAATAAGTACGCAGAGGGCTACCCCGGCAGGAGATACTATGGCGGATGTGAATTTGTAGACGTGGCGGAAAGTATAGCAATTCAAAGAGCAAAAGATATTTTTGGTGCTGACCATGTCAATGTACAACCTCATAGTGGAGCCCAAGCGAATATGGCAGCATATTTTGCGACAATCTCGCCAGGGGATACAATTATGGGAATGAGCCTTGATCATGGCGGACATTTAACTCATGGATCGCCTGTAAATTTTTCCTCGAAATTATACAAAATTGTTTCTTACGGCGTAGATCAGAAAAGCGAAACTATTGACTATGACAACGTTGAAAAAATTGCAAAAGAACATCAGCCTAAAATCTTGGTTGCTGGTGCCAGCGCATATACTAGAATAATCGATTTTCCACGCCTAAGAAAAATAGCCGATTCAATTGATGCAATTCTAATGATTGATATGGCACATATATCTGGTTTAGTAGCAGCAGGCGAACATCCATCGCCAGTTCCCCATGCACAAATTGTCACCACAACCACTCATAAAACTTTAAGAGGACCCCGTGGCGGCATGATATTATGCGAGAAAAAACTAGCTAGATCAGTAGATCGAGCCGTATTCCCAAACATGCAAGGTGGGCCAATGGAGCACATAATAGCGGCAAAAGCTGTAGCATTCGGCGAGGCTCAGGATGAAAAATTTAAAATGTATCAATCTAATATTCGCTCTAATGCTCAAGCATTGGCAGAAGTCCTGAATAAAGGCGGATTAAGGTTGGTTTCTGGGGGAACAGACAATCACATGGTCCTTGTGGATTTGACTTCAATAGGACTAAACGGAAAAGACGCAGAGATTGCTTTAGGAAAAGTAAATATTGTTGCGAACAGGAACACCATCCCTTATGACCAAAATCCTCCAGGCACTGGAAGTGGAATTAGACTTGGAACCGCTGCGATAACGAGTCGTGGAATGGGACAAAAAGAAGCTACACGTATCGGGAAATTAATTCTTCAAACACTCACGAATCTTGACAATGACAAGATATCAAATGAAGTCAAATCAGATGTATCAGATCTTGCAGAAAAATTCCCTGTTCCAGGCATTAATGCTCAGTAGAATGGATAAAAATGGTAGACGAAATCGGGAAATTTAATCAAGCAAGATGGAACGAATTAGCATCACAAAGAGTTAGATATTCTAGGCCTTATTTAGACTTAAATCCAAAATCCGCTCGAGAGCTAATAGACCCATACAATCTTCTAGGAGATTTAAAGAATAAAAACGTTTTGTTACTAGCTGGTGGGGGCGGACAACAAAGCGCCGCATTTGGTTTACTTGGTGCAAAAGTTACTGTAGTAGATTTGTCAGAAACACAACTAAGTAGAGATAAAGAAGTCGCATCTCACTACAAACTAGACATTGAAACAATTCACGGCGACATGAGAGATATTTCATTTTTACCGGACAATTACTTTGATGTTGTTTACCATCCATATTCAGTAAATTTTACTCCCGATCCAAGACCATCAATCAAAGGCGCGGCAAGAGTAATTAAACCAAATGGAATCTACTTTTATATGTGTGCACACCCACTAACTGCTGGAAGTCATGAAGGAACATGGAATGGAGAAGGCTATATCTTTAATAAGCCGTATATTGACGGAGGGCAAACTAGCGGAGAACCCATCCAGGATGACAATACATGGACCTTTGAATCAGAAGACGGAACCACAATTTCTGTCCCTGGGCCAAAAGAATTCCGCCATTTACTACCCACAGTTGTCAACACAATCACTTCTGAAGGATTCGTTATACTTCGCTTAGATGAACATATAGGAGATATGACAGAACCAACAGATCCAGGCACTTGGTACCACTTCATAACTATCGCTCC
>CAZWTJ010000080.1:0-4567 GCA_964637555.1 uncultured Dehalococcoidia bacterium
TGCTGGTGATCGCATACGAATTTTTAGGATTACACCGGACGGAAGTCTGATTGACTTTCAGCACGTTGAAGTTTCTCTATATTTGGATGGATTAGAGCAAATTATTGGAAAGGATTCCGATTTAAATGATGTTTTGCTTCCAAAGACTGGGATTTACAATTTAGTACTTCGGGTAGAGGATTATGAGACAACTCATGGGGATTTTATGATCGGATTATGGTCATCAAAGGTGCTTGAAATTGGAACAATCCAAGAAAATGTCCAAACGGATTTTGAGAAGGATGCAATTGTTTTAACACATATTAATGGAGATTTGATTCCAAAATTGACTACTGCTGGTAGTGATGAATGTGATAATAGGATTGAAGAATCGCCATTTTGTGTAGAAATATTGTCATATGAAGGAGTTTCTCAAATTGCAGTTGATCAGGTAATTAATGGGATGAATGCTTTGGCAGATCATTACATTGTTAGAGAAGAAGAATTGCAAAAACCTTGGAGTGGATTTGGACCTGACGGAGGTCTCCAAAATTATGTGGGAGTGATCTTGTGGCATTCAGAAAAGTCTGATCGCGAGATGATCAAAAAAGATGCTTGTCAGTTTCGTATAGTAGCCTCTGCCCCTAATGTGCCTTCAGATGATATGCAATGCATTAAATCAATTGATGCCGCATTGGAATTCAGTGAGCAAGCTGCAATGCATGTCTCAGGAACTAAAGCCAATAATGGTTTCATTATATATTTTTCAGAATATGCCTGGAAATGGTATCCCACTGGCCGATTACACAATAAATTAAATGATCCAAGGAAAATTTCTGCTCACGAATTTATGCATTCTTACCAGGCAACACATACGAACAATATGACTATTCAATCACCTGACTTAATTCCTAATGAAGGGCCAGTTTGGTTTGTTGAAGGTTCTGCTGAGTATGCAGCTATTCGATCTACATCTCTCAAAGGATGGGGTAATTGGAGACAAATGGTGAATTTTCACTATGCTTTAATTAGTTCCACTGTTTCAAAGTTCCCAGAAATTTCAATATCTATGAATGAGACAAGAGCCAATCGCAAAAGCTTGGAATCTAGAGAATATGCGCATGTTTTAACATATGAAATGGGTTTTTGGGCTGTTGCATTTGCGATTTCGATTTCTAGCCACGATGCTGTGATGGTTGACTACTGGGATGACATTGAAGAATTTGGGCCTACGGGATCTTTTGAAAAAAATGTTGGCGTAGATTTGGAGACATTCTATAAGTTATTTGATGATTTCATGGAATTAGACAAAGAAGTTCAGGTGAGTGAAATTTTGAATCAAATTAATTAGATCATTTCCGAACTCTTGTTGGCTTTGATAGTATAATTCACGATAGTTAATTCACTCTTGGTTTGTTTAAATGATTTGTCCTGCGTGTAAAAAAGAAAATCCTGACTCAAAATTCTGTATAGAATGTGGTGCAGAATTAGATCTAGACGGAGATTATTCTTTAGAAGATCTAAAGAATCAAGTTCAGTTTCTTAGGTCGGAAGTTCGTGAAATTCAGTCTGTAATTAGAGGGTCTAAAACAGGTTATGAGGATGTGCAATCTAGAAAAGATCTGTTAACTCCCAAAAAGCCTTCAAACGGCTTTAAAATTCCCGGATGGGAACTGCTATTGGGAGGTAATTGGTTAGCAATTATCGGTGTAATAGCTGTATTTATAGGAACTGCATTTTTTCTGAAACTTGCTTTTGAAAATGATTGGATTAATCAAACAAATCGAATTTTGCTGGGCGTTTTTGGTGGGGTGGTTTTTCTATCCATAGGAGAAATCTGGAGAAATAAATATACCAGTTACTTCAATATTATTACTGGTTGCGGTATTGCGATTTTATATTTAACAATTTTCTCAGCATATGCACTGTATTCAATTATTGGATATTATTTTGCATTATCGTTTATTTTGATTGTAACTATACTGTCAGTCGTTCAAGCGTTGAGAAATAATTCTATGATTTTGGCTGTTCTAGCAGTTGTTGGTGCGTTCGCAGCTCCTTTCGTATTGTTGGCATTTGATGGTATTGACTTCGTGCAGGGTAGCGTTGGTTCAGTTGATTGGCTCTTGTATATTATTTTAATAGATCTAGGGGTAATATTCTTAGCTACGTTTAGAAATTGGAGTTGGTTTTCATTCATTGCGTTGCTCGGGTCTCTAATCAGTTACGCTTTTTGGGCTTCAGAAAACTTTGATAACGTATCGTTGTTAGTCTCACAAGGTGGGATTTCAATAATCTTTTTGTTAATTCTTGGTTCAACTACACTTTTTAATTTTCTTTGGAAACGACCAGTAAAGGGGTTTGATTACAGTTTAATCCTCATTAATTCTGCTGCATTTTTGTTTATCACTTACATGAATATGTGGGATTCTCATCGAGAATGGTTAGGTGCATTGACTATAGTGGTTGCAGGTTTATATGCCTGTCTATCGTATATTTCGTATAGGTTGAGATTACAAGAAAATGATTTTTCGACGTTTTTGCTTGGGATTTCCGCGGTATTTGTTGGAATAGCATTTCCTGTTCATTTCCAATATGATGCTCCAATTGTTCTCATTGCTTGGTCGATAGAAGGTTTCATTTTGACTTGGCTATCTATTCGGTTAAATGTATGGCAGATAAGATTTTATGCTATTTTTACTTATTCTGTGATGATTGTGTCGTTGATCATATTTTCAATGTCTAGTGATTTGGAAGATTTCATTCCTATTCTAAATTCGAGATTCGCTACATTTGCTACTGGAATTTTCTCTCTGTATGGTTCGTTCTATTTGATGAGACAAAAAATGATTTTAGATCCAGGAAGTCTCAGGATTTTCCTTTTTAAATCTTCCGTGATTAGGATTGAAAAACTAGCGGCTGGTTTGCTAATTGCCGCAAATTTTCTAACAATTTGGATTTTTAGTGCAGAAATAATTTCTGTAATCGATAGTGATTTGGTGAATTTGAATGATGAAGTGGGGAATCACATTAAAAGTTTGTCATTAAGTCTGCTGTGGGCAGTGTATGCAAGCACAATTTTGATTTTAGGTATAGTTTTCAAGTTGCCAAAGCTAAGGATTTCGGGGTTGCTTTTATTGGCGATTCCTGTGGCGAAATTATTCTTGTATGATACATTTCAACTAGATCAGATTTACAGGGTAATTGCATATTTTTCTTTAGGTGCAATTTTATTGTTCGGTGGATTGCTCTACCAACGTTTCAATTCTCACATCAAAGAATATTTGTTAAAGCCCTGAGACCAATTCAAAATAGTTAGTAAGGGGAATTCACTAATGTTTCTTAAACTAAGCACTCTTATAGAACGCCTACATGGAGTGGTGTTAAATAAAGAAGATCAGGGACACGAAATCAAGGTTGCTGGATCTGAATTGCCTAAGGTTCCAAACGTCGAATTTATTTTAGGCTTGTCAGATTCGAATTAGAACATGGTGATATAGATGATATTAAAAGATTTAAAACTTCGTGTGGTAAATGTTCCTAAGCCAGGGGTAATGGATAAATCGCCCGAAAAATCAGATCCAGATCAAGGCGTTAAAACACAATTGGTGCTCGTGACAGCGATTTCGGATACAGGAATTGAGGGATATGGGTTTGGTTGGGGAACTAAAGGTGGTATGAGATTAGCACATACCATTGCAGAAGTTTACAGGCCTGAAGTTATTGGTGAAGATGTCGAATTTAGAGAAAAATTGTGGCAAAAAGCTCATAAAGCAGATAGGCTTGGCGGTCTTGCATCAGTCAATTCATATGGCCCCGTGGATGTCGCATTGTGGGACTTAGCTGCCAAGGCTGTTGATAAACCTCTATATAAGTTCATAGGGGCATATAGAGATAAAATTCAAGCGTATGCTAGTTCACCATTTCTATCTAAGCCTGAAGAGTATGTAGAATTAGCAAATATGGCGAAGGCTGAAGGGTATAATGCTTTTAAGTTACACCCCCCAGGTGATCCTGACCTAGATATAGAATGCTGCCGTGCTGTAAGAAAATCCGTGGGCAAAGATATGACTCTAATGATAGATCCAGTGGGCGGGATGTATGATCATGGAGAAGCAGTACGTGTTGGCAGGGAATTAGAATCTCTAAATTTTTTGTGGTTTGAAGAGCCTTTGTATGATCATGACATACATGGATTGCAAATGCTAACTTCAACTTTAGATATCCCTATACTTGCTGGTGAATGGGATTCTGATTTTTTTTCTAAGGCTGCATATCTAAAAACAAATGCATGTGATGTAATGAGAGCTGATGTTTCTTGGACAGGTGGCATAACAGGTACCATTAAGACTGCACATTTGGCGGAAGCTTTTGGAATGAACTGTGAGTTGCACATGACTGTTTTGTCACTAATGGATGTAGCTAATTTACACGTCGCTTTATCAATTAAGAATTGTAGGTACATCGAGATACCATATCCAGATGGCGCTAAATTTGGGATTACTAATCCAATTGATATCGACAAAGATGGATATGTCCATGCGCCTAAGTTACCTGGATTGGGTGTAACTCTAGATACTGCAGAAAT
>CAZWTJ010000081.1:0-4156 GCA_964637555.1 uncultured Dehalococcoidia bacterium
TAAGGGGAAACAATGTCTGCCTATGTAATCGCATTTATGCAAATAACTGATCACAAAAAATATGAAACCTATAAAGATCAAGTCCCCGAAACAATTGCCTTATATGATGGAGACTATCTAGTGAGGGGAGGAGAAATAGAAATTATCGAAGGAAACTTTAACCCTGAAAGAGCAATAATTTTAAAATTCCCTAGTGTAGAAAGAGCAAAAGATTGGATTTCCTCAGAAGAATACAAGAATCCAAAAAAAATACGTCACAATTCAGCAATTTCAAATGTGATTTTATTAGATGGAATTTAACAATCATAGGAACCGAAATATGAAAGAATTTGTAATTGGCTTAGATATAGGAACTTCATCCATAAAAGCTGTGGCTATGTCAATATCTGGACAGCATGAAGCATCCGCTGAAATCCCTTTGGAAATCGATTCCCCGAAACCAAATTGGAGAGAACAACATCCTGAGACCTGGTGGGAAGCTTCAAAGCTTTGCTTAGCAAAAATTGCCAGTTTGGTAGGAGGATCCAACGTTAAAGCAATTGGACTTACAGGACAAATGCATAGCCCTGCCATACTTGACAAAAACTTCACTGTTATACGTCCTTCCATATTGTGGAATGATGGACGCACCACAAGCGAATGCAATGCACTATATCAAGAGCTGGGCAAATCATATATTAAAAATTCCTTAGGCAATCCTGTTTTAGAAGGTTTCACCGCACCCAAAATCCTCTGGATCAAAAAAAATGAGCCCGGGAATTTTAAGAAAATCTCTACTATATTAATTGCAAAAGATTTTATTGGATTTAAACTTACTGGTGAATTAATCACCGAACCTTCAGATGCATCGGGATCACTATTAATGGATATCAATAGTTGTGCTTGGTCTGATCCAATTTTAGACTTTCTTGGTATTGACCACACTACTTTGCCCACAATCATTGAATCGACCAATACTCGTGGCCTTACTGACAAAAAATTGTTTGACATTACGGGAATCCCTCCAGGAACACCTGTAATAGCAGGAGGGGCTGATAATGCGGCTTCAGCCATAAGCACAGGATGTGTTGACTCGGATACATACCAGATAAGTATCGGGACTTCTGGCGCTGTTATGAAATCCTCCAATACTCCAATTATTGACGATTCTCTAAAACTGCATTGTTTTAATCACTGTATAAAAGACACCTGGTACTCTATGGGTGTAACACTCTCGGCAGGAAATTCAATGAGTTGGTACCAAAGTAGCATTCTGAAAGATTCCAAATCATTGATTCAACTAGATAAAGAGGCTTCTACTACCTCCCCAGGGTCCGATAATTTAATTTTCCTACCCTATCTTAACGGAGAAAGAACCCCTCACAACAATCCGAATGCGAGGGGTTGTTTTATTGGGTTACATAGTGGACACTCTCGAGGACATCTCAGCCGGGCAATAATGGAAGGAGTATCATTTTCCATTAAAGATTCTTTGAATCTATTCAAAGAAAACACACCTTCAAAACACAACTATATTTTTACAGGAGGTGGATCAAAAAGTGACTTGTGGTCTCAAATACTATCAGATGTTTTGAACGTTCCTATAAAACGAGTTTTAAATAATTCTGGTGCGTGTGTAGGTGCTGCAATGCTATCAGCTGTTGGTCTTGACTGGTTCCGAAACACGCAAGAAGCCGTCAATACATGGGTCTCTTACGAAGAACCACTAATCCCTAATGAATCGAATTGTTACAATTACGAAAATATGTACAGAAAATTCCAATTAATCTATCAAAACCTAAACCCAATTTTATGGGAGAATTAAAAAGTTCAACCTTCATCTGCCAGAAATTTTATAGATGATTTAAGTTCATTAATTCCAGTCTCCAAATCAACTATCTTTTCCTCTCTGTTAGAGCGTAAAAACAAAAAAACCACTTCCTTTACTGGCTTTGAAATAGCCTTCTCAACACCCAGAGCATAAGCAGCTCCTTGAAAACGATATCTCAACAAAACTTCCTGAATATTATTTTGCGAAATTGTATCAGTCTTGTAATCAACTACAACCAATCCATCCTCCTCCTCAAACAATAAATCGATGTAACCTTCCATGGTACGTTCAGGCAAATTTGATGATGGGATTGGCACCGAAAATGGTACTTCCTTCATAAAATTTCCAGATTTGATTGCGCGCTCAACTACTCTACTATTACATGCAGAAAGAACTAATTCCTCAATTTCATCAGACCTAGTCAAAATACCTTCCCTCTTAGCTATCAAATCACAAATAACTGAAAGATTTTCACGAGATTTGAAATCAATTTCCTCTAATACGGAGTGGACTGCCCTACCAATTTCAGTGCCATCTGTTTTTGATTCAAAAAAGACTTGATCATCCTGAATTTTTTCATCAGCCTTGGAAATAGATGTTGCACTTAAATAATTCGGATCACTAGCTGTTCGAAAAATTGTCTCCCTATTTCGAATCCAATTATCACGATCTCTCAATAAATTATTTTGATCAATAGTGATGTTTTCTACTTCCTTTGCAAAAATTTGAGATTCAAAACCTTCAAAATGCTGCCAGTATAATCCTTCATCACAATCATTAAATGCATGGGCAATTTGCATAGCTAAAGAGTCTTTTGGATTTTTGCTAAAAATGCTCAAAACCAAATGGTCACGCGCCCGAGTTGATGCAACATATAATCTTCTAAAAGTTTCAAAATGATCCTTTAAGAAATCTATTCGCTGCAATTCCTCAAATCCAGTAGAGGTTAAAAATGATTCGGAATTCCCTATACGAAATTGCATCTTTGCAATGGATTTATCTGCAAAAGTCCAGACTGAAGACGGATTTCTTGAACCCTGATTTTTACGATTTAAATTGTACAGTCCGGTTAAAATTACAATAGGAAATTCTAATCCTTTCGATGCATGCACAGTCATGATACGTACAAAACCATCATCTTGTTGATCTGCCAACGGACTTGAAATATTTTCTCTATCTTCTTTTAAAACTTCTATCCATTCTAAAAATCCGTTCAGACCACTACCGCCAGCTTTTTCAAAGATTTCTGACTGTCCTATTAAAAACTCAACTCTCCGCCAAAATTCACTTCGATTCTTTGCTGCCAATCCTATATCTAAAAAACATCTTTTTTTGACAAACCTTTTCAGGAATTCAGATGTACTTACCCACATTTTCATTAAATGAAATTCTTTTAACTCAGATAAAGAATCTTCAACTATTGAGTTTTTGAGTAATTTTGATTCTAAGTAATTGAATTCGCCACCATTATTTTTGAAAGCCAAAAGATCTTCATCAGAACAAGCAAATCCTGGAGAGCGTAAAGCCGCTACAATGGCAACTTCATCTGATGGGTCGTCAATTGCTTTCAAACAATTGATCAAATCTTGAACTTCCTGAGTGTTAAGAATCAAAGCTCCGCCTTCAACACGATAAGGAATTCCCTGGTCTTCAAGCATATTCTCTAAAACATTTATACCTGTTCTTTGTTGAATCAAAATCACAACATCAGAAAATTTTGCATGTCTGATCTCTTCAGGAATTTTCAAATCCCTGATCCAAAATTTCGCAGATTTTAATCCTGATAGAAGTCTACAAACTTCAATAGCTTCATTTTCTCTGATGGCGGGAATATTAGAATCTTGGATTTGTGGATCACCAAGATACCATACAGAAGAATTCACTCCCCCAGGTTTACTGATTTCCCCTCGATGTGATAAAGGGGAATATGTTGATGAGAGTGAAAGGTCCAAGTCTTTTCCTTGACCAATCAAACGTCCAAAACCATAATTCACCCAATCCAAAATTGGTTTCTGGGATCGAAAATTCTGCGATAATTTGAATGGGGTAATTCCCATCTCTGATTGAACTTCACTTAGAGTTTCAATATCTGCATTCCTGAATTTATAAATAGATTGTTGAGGATCTCCTACAAAAAATAGCTTTCCTGAAACAGGTTCAATATCTTTCCATGAATTAGGTCTAGTCAAATCCTCTCGAGCATTTTCTTCAGCAATAAAAAACGCGATTTCGACCTGAATTGGATCAGTGTCTTGGAATTCATCAATCAGCAAATGTGAAAATTTACTCCGAAAGTAATCTCGCACTTCCAAATCATCCCTTAAAAGATTTCGTGCCCACAATAAT
>CAZWTJ010000082.1:0-4121 GCA_964637555.1 uncultured Dehalococcoidia bacterium
GATATATCCTTCAACCACTGATTCTCCAACTTGAGGAAGAGTGATTTGCATAATTTTGTCCTTTTAAGAAATTAATATTAAAACGCAACCAGCTTGCGGACTGAATCAATTATTTTTTCGGTGTCTATCATAAAAAGATTTTCTAATGTTGGACTATAGGGCATTGCTGGAACATCTGGTGCTGCCAGCCTTCTTGGAGGTGCATCCAAGAATTCAAACCCAGTTTCTACAATAGTTGAAACAATTTCTCCACCTATTCCACCAATTTTATTATCTTCATGTACCACAAGAACCCTTGATGTTCGTTTGACGGATTCAATTATTGTATTAGTATCAATGGGTTTTAATGTTCTAAGATCTATTACTTCACATGAAATGCCTTCGGAAGATAATGTTTCTGCCGCTTCTAAGCAATGATGAACCATTAATCCGTAAGTTACTATAGTAATATCGCTACCCTGTAATTTAATATCTGCAGATCCCAATGGAATCGTATAATCGTTGTCAGGTACATCTCCAACTACTAATCTGTATGTCTTTTTATGTTCCAAAAATATGACAGGATCATTGTCTCGAATGGAACTTTTTAACAAACCTTTGGCATCGTAAGGAGTAGATGGCATAACGACTTTTAATCCAGGTGTATGGGTAAACAATTGTTCGACAGATTGTGAATGATACAGGGCTCCCCTTATACCACCGCCAGAGGGTGCCCTTACTACGAGAGGGACATTTAATTTTCCATTACTACCATAAAGGGCTTTTGAAGCCTCTCCCACGATTTGGTTCACTGCAGGCCAGATAAAATCCGCAAATTGAATTTCAGCAATTGGTCTCATCCCATTTAATGCAGCCCCGACAGCGATTCCAGCAATTGACGACTCTGCCAATGGGGTGTCGATCACTCGTTCATCGCCATATTCTTGTAACAGTCCATCTGTGGCTAGGAAGACACCTCCACGAACGCCTACGTCTTCTCCAAGAATGAATACTGTATCATCTCTTGCCATTTCTTCGAAGATAGCTTCTCTTATAGCTTCTATCAGATTTTTTTCAGAAATCAATGACTCCTTGTCTAATCATTTGAATAAACATGTTTGTAAAATTCAGAAGTTTCCACGTATGGAGCATTTTCTGCACTTTGTGTGGCTTCATTTATAATTAACTTAGCCTCTTGTTCAATTTCAGATTGAAGTTTCGAAGTTAATGCTCCAATTGATTCTACCTTTTTGCGAAGCAATATTAATGGATCTCTTTGGTAAGAAAGCTCTAACTCCTCCCGAGTTCTGTATCGTGTATCGTCATCGTCACTGGTATGTGGTAAAAACCTTTCAACGTGGGCATCAATCAAAGTTGGGCCAAGTCCATTTCTAGCTCTATGCGCAGCTTCTTTAACAGTAGAAAAGACTGAGGCAATGTCACACCCATCGATTGATTTTCCTATGATTCCATATCCTTCAGCTCTATCAGCGACGTTTTTCACAGCCATTTGTTTTTTTAAAGGAATCGAAGTGGCGTATTTGTTGTTTTCACAGAAAAAAATTATTGGCAGCTGATGAATCCCTGCAAAATTCATTGCTTCATGGCATTCCCCCTGACTGGTAGCTCCATCTCCAAAATATACAATGGTTACTGAATCTTCGCCTCGCATTTCTGTTGCCAAGGAAGCTCCAACAGCTTGTGTGATTTGAGTTGCTACGACGTTTGATAGATTTATCAATCCTAACTCAGTATATGCTCCATGCGTAGGGAATTGCCGGGCACCACTTAGGGGTTCTCCTGCTTTGGCAAGAAATCCTAACATTATTTCAGTTGGTGTCATTCCTAATGACAGCATAACTCCTAAATCACGGTAATAAGTGTAGAATTGATCTTTACCTTTTTGCAATGCTTCAACACTTGCTATTTGTGCAGCTTCATGGCCTTGGCTTGAAGCCATAATTGCAGCTTTCCCTTGGCGATTCATTGCCCAAAGTCTTTGATCTAGTGTTCTTAGAAGGACCATTGATTGGTACATCTTTAACATTTGTTCTGTGCTTAGCGATGGAGTTGTGAATTGAGATTTATTCATAAAACTTTTTAGGAATTCTTTAAGTTAAGCAAATTGAGTTAAAAATGCGGAATAAATTAATTATACGGATGATCATAATTTAGGTCAAAACTGCACAAAATTAGTTGTATTCGTTAAATTTATGTTATATATCTGACAAGTTTTTAAAATGGAGAGAGATTATGAGGCTTGAAGATAAAGTTGCTGTTATTACTGGGGGGTCTGCGGGGATTGGGAGGGCGATTTGTGAGTTATTTTCTGAGCAAGGTGCAAAAATTGTTGTAGCAGATATCGATCAAATTGGAGGAGAAGAGACTGTTAAAAAAATCTGTCAATCAGGAGGAGATGCGATTTTTGTTCCAACTGATGTCTCGAAGGAAACTCAAGTTGAAAAATTAATGAAGCAGGCGATAATGGTTTTTGGGAAAATAGATATTTTGGTGAACGATGCGGCACAATTTGTTTTTGGGAAAATAGAGAACGTTACTGACGATGATTGGGATCGAGTATTTGGAACAAATGTTAGAGGTGCGGCCTATACTGTGAAACATGCTCTTCCAAATATGAAGAACATGGGAGGTGGTGTGATTGTTAATGTTGCTAGCATTAGTAGTTTTGTGGCACAAAGTGAATTTGTGCCCTACAACACTTCTAAAGGTGCCTTGTTGCAGTTAACAAGATGTTTGGCTCTGGATCTAGCAAAATACAATGTTCGGGTAAATTGTGTTTGTCCTGGCGCAATTTTGACTCAAGCAACAGATCAACATCGGGAGTTCATTGGTGCAGAGAAAAATGAGTTCTTAGCAGCAGCAGCAGCATCGAGTTTTATGAATAGAGTTGGCGAGCCTAGGGAAGTCGCGTATGCAGCACTTTTTTTAGCAAGTGACGAAGCTTCTTTTATAACTGGGACACCTTTATTTGTTGATGGGGGAACCAGAGCATCGACATGAAAATCAACTCGTTTTGGAAGTTAGTCTGTAGCCTACGTTCCAGACAGTTTCAATTTTTAGATCCTTTGCATCTTCAATTTTAGATCTGATTCTTCGTATGTGAACGTCAACTGTTCTTGTTCCTCCAAAGTACTCATAACCCCAAATTTGATTTAGGAGACTTTCTCTTGAAAAAACCTTTTCTGGATTCGATGCTAGCAGTCGAAGTAATTCATATTCCTTATAACGTAGTGTGATGACTCTATTATTCAAACGCACCTCGTAATTAATTTGGTTTATAGAAAGTCTTCCGATTCGAAGGGTGTTTTCATTGAGGGGAGGGATATTTTTCACTATTACTAGTTTGACTCTAGCTATCAGTTCTTCTTCAGAAAATGGGGCTATTATAAAATCTTCTATTTGATCATATTGATTCATCAAATTTATGAATCTATTAGATATTAGAAGCATGACCGGAATTTTTAGGGCGGTACATTTGTCTATACATTCTGAAATATCAAGATTTGTTGCGGACATCTGATCTAACAAGGCTACTGAAGGGGGGTGATTAGATGTTTCAGACAAATCTAAATCATCTGGACTTCTAACAACCAAAACCTGTAGGTCGTGTTTCTCAAGCAACCTCTCAACGCCAATTGAGAGAATTCCGTCGTCGGAAAGCATCATTAAATTTCTTAATCGATAGAGTTATGCAGTAACTCTAGGCTTAAGAATTGATTTAGTCATGGTGTATTTGTAGAAATTACCCTTAGAAGCCTTAACAATTCCCATAATTGTTACCACCAAGCCATATGCAAATGTCAGTGGTAAGAAGAAAATGCCTAATACAAACGAAAGAGCAAGAAGACTAAGTGCTACACAAATAATATAAGTTACAGCAAAGTTAATAGTATTCTTAAAGTGAGAGTCGACAAAATCCGATTTAGATCCAAAAACCTGCAAAAGTACAATGTGTGGAACAAACATTAACACCAACCCTACTACCAAAACCGCCACATGTTGTTGTCCATAGATAAAGAACACTGAAAGAAGCACCCCTATTAAGGATGCAGCATGTGAAATGATTGCCAGATTTCGTTCCTGTGACGCTGACATATGTGCACCTCTCATTCAACTTAGAA
>CAZWTJ010000083.1:0-4044 GCA_964637555.1 uncultured Dehalococcoidia bacterium
AAAGTCTTACTGTTTTCTTCTAATGCTTTTGACTGAATAACCTTTAATTTGTTTTGTTCGTCTTCTGTTATGGTTTTTTGTCGTTCGATTAATTCATTTTGGTAGCGCACCTCAGATTGGAGAGAGGCAGTCTTGACTTGAAGTTCAATGTTTTCCTTTGTCAGTTGAGCGTTTTCATCAAGAGTTAATTCTTTGGAAGATTCTGCATCATTTAATAGGTTTTCAGAATGAGCGAATTTTTGGGACAGTGAAACATTCTGAATTTTAAGATCTTCGACAAAGGATTTTAGTGTGTCGAATTTGCCTCTTGTAAATAAAAACGAGACTACCGTCACAGCCAATGCTCCCAAAATGATTCCCAGGAACAGAGTAACTATGGGGTCCATATTTGCCTCCTGTTATTTGCTATGAATAACTACTTGGCGTTCGCTTCCAAATCCTTCACTTTCAGTAATTACATCTGGATGATCAGATAATACCATATGTACAGCACGGCGTTCATTCGGCGGCATCGGTTCAAGTGACATTGATCTTCCAGTGGAGGCAACTTTAGAGGCAACTCTCTTTGCTAATCCGGTAACGGAACGATATCGACGTTCTTGATACCCTCCAACATCCAAGTTCAAATTTGTGCGTTGATCGATTTTTCGGGACACCAATAGTCTCACAATCAATTGTAAAGCACGCAAAGTTTCTCCTCGTCTACCAATCAATAATCCAGAATCTTCTCCTTCGATATTGTAGGTTGGGGCATCAGAATCTGGATCGGATCCTTCGTGAAGAGAATGAGTAACCTCTACTCCCATAATGTCAATTAAACTTTCTAGGATTAGTGACGCTTCTAATATTTCATTTGAGGGGGAATCAACAACTCGTACAATTACTTTGGCTTCTTCGGATCCAATACCTAAAACACCAGTTTTACCTTTGTCAACGACGTTTACCTCTATTTGGTGTCGTTCTACGTCTAGTTCTCTTAGTGCGATTTCGATCGCTTCTTCGACCGTTTCTGCGGTTGTTTCTATTTCTTCCTTCATTGAGTGAGGCCTCCTTTGAAGATTCGGATTTTGTTGTAGATTTGTCATCTATGGTCCCTTCAAGGGCTTTTGTTTCATCATCAGTTTTGTCGTCAGATGGGAGTCTATCGGATCTGGTCTTTGAGAAAAGATTCCCAAGGTCAGTGGTAATTGATGTAATAGGTTTCCATCCCGTAATGAATCCTTGAATTATGATCCCGGCAACATTGGAAACAACCCAATATAATGCCAGGCCAGCAGGGAAGCTTAGGGTAAAGAATCCGAACATTAAAGGCATCGCCCAAAGCATCATTCTATTGGTTTGGGCCTGCCGAGCATCCATTGATGGCATTGTGGTCATTTTCTGCATAAAGAACATGGAAAGACCGACCAAAAGTGCAAGAGTTGGCCCAGTATCAGGAGCGCCCATATCAGTAAGCCACAAAAAGGAACTATCTATTGGAATTGCACTATTGACACTGTCTAGCCATGAATAGAGATGGCTAGATAATTTAGTGAGACCTTCAGGAGTAGAACTCAATGTTGTTCGGATTGCCCAAAATAGTCCGACCCATATGGGAAATTGGATTATCATTGGACCTAGGCATCCCAATGGATTCACCCCATTGTCTTTATAGAGTTTCATGGTTTCCTGTTGGAGTTTTCTTTTGTCAGATGAATGTTGCGCTTGCAGTTTTTTCATTTGTGGTTGTAATTCAGAAAGACCTTTCATTTGACGAGCTTGTTTGATTGTCAAAGGGATCATGAATGCGCGAATAATTAAAGTAAAGATAATAATACTTGCCCCGAAGTTGCCCCAAGCGACGGAGTATAGAACAACCAAAGAATTAATCATGGGTTTCATGATTATCATGTTCCAAATATCAATTAAAAAGTCCAATATCTTTACCTCATCTTAACAAGCGGGAATATGGTCCCTGGGAATTGGATCATCTTCATTGGTTAAATAAATCCATATTTCGTCGGGATTACCATTCTCTTTGATTTGCAAAGCGATAATACTATGCGCTTCAGTTTTAACATAAACGTGATTCTTAAAAGTGCTTAGATCAGATCGAATTTCTTCTCCTAAGTTACATATTCCCTGTTCTTGGCCATTGTTTGAACTTACTATATGCACTTTCCCTTCTACAGACGCAACAGCTAGAAGATTATTAATCAATACAGGAGATGAAACGATTGCATCATTAGTATCTAATGACCATTTTTTTGTTCCTGTTAAGACATCTAATGCATACAACTTTCCATCCATAGATGGTGCATACACAGTTTTGCCATCAGTTGCAGGATCCCCTATAAACCATCCAAAAGATTCGTCAAAACGCCAGCGGATTTTTCCAGTATCTGCGTTCAGCCCGTAGAAAGACCTGTCTAAAGAACCAAACATTACTGTGTCTTGAGATAAGATTGGAGATGCTACTATAGCCCCTTGAGTCGCAAATTCCCATACCAACTCACAATCCTCTAAATTGATTGCTCTTAGAATATGGTCCATTGATCCAAAAATTGCTAATTGTTGATAAATCACAGGGGACGCCCAAATTTGATTAGTAGTGGAATAACTGCAAAGTGGTTTACCCGGACTTAAATCATTGTCAATTACATGAAGATTATTGTCAGAAGTTCCAACGACCACAAATGTATTATTGACTGCTGGGGAGGTGATAATTGGACTATCAAACGTGTAATCCCAAGTTATCAACCCACTAATCGTTTCAACAGAATAAAATGTCCCGTCATATCCACCAAAATATAAATTGGACTCGAAGAGTGTTGGGGTGCCATAAACAGTATTTTCACCTTTTTCTCCTCTAAGATGGATTTCCCATTGAACTGTTTGGTCAATTTGATCTATTGCATATAGACTACCTTCTTGGGAAGTAATATAGAGATTATTTTCATCTGTTGTACCCCCTGCCCATCCTTGTGGGCCTTCAAATTGGCCGCAAGCAGAGAAGATTAAGGAAAAGGAGATAATCGTAATTAATAGAATGAGTATTTTAGTTGATGATAAAATATGTTGAAAGTTATGGTATCGGATCATGTCCAGAATTTCCTAATGGTTGGCAACGTATTAGACGTTGAATCGAGAGTACAATCCCTTTCAAGACACCATGTTTTGAGATTGCATCAAATGCGTACTCTGAACATGTTGGTGAATACCGGCATAAACCGTTAGCTAAATAGGGGGATAGGACCTTCTTATAGATTACTAAGCTTTTTAGGATAATTGCTTTAAGCATTCGTTTCCTTATAGTTTTTGGAATCACTCAATTTTGCGCGGCTAAACAATGATTGTACTGAGCGGGAAAGTGTTATGTAATTGGAAATTGAACATCCTTTACGAGCAATGAACACAATATCCCATCCTGCAGGTAAATCTTCATTTCTAATGATTTCCCTAAGCCTGCGTTTGATTTTGTTTCTTGTAACTGCATTTCCTACTCTTTTACTTACAGAAAAACCAACTCTGGAAGAAGATAATCCGCTGAAATAACAAATCAAAACCAGCGTTTGATTTGCCCAAGAACCTCCGTTCCGAATCGCATTTTTGAAGTCCTTTGATTTTTTAAGGCGCTGATTTTGATACATTATTATCAACGTCCTTTCCGTTTTTAGACAGTTAATCTGGTACGCCCTCTGAACATCCGTCGCTTAAGCACATTGCGACCTTGCCGGGTACTCATGCGTGATCTAAATCCGTGGACGCGCGCGCGGCGTCTTTTTCTAGGCTGATATGTTCTCTTCGGCATTTGTTAAACCTCAACACGTCACTTTCAACGTGTAAAATATAGTAAAAGTGTTAGCCCATTATATCATTCTTGCCGACCGTATCATAGTGGTTCATCGCAATTCATTACGCATCCCACATTCTTCTATTTCAGGCGTATTTTCAATTCGCACCTTCCTATCAGCCCCTAGTTGCTGTTATTGCCTATTTTCGGTATCTGAATGGGTATGGGAATGGGTATGAGGTGGTCTTGTTGATGTGAGTGCTTGTGGTTGG
>CAZWTJ010000084.1:0-3260 GCA_964637555.1 uncultured Dehalococcoidia bacterium
CTGGTATTGCTGGTCTGTATCAATTATATAAGTTGAGAGAGATCGGTATGAAAGTCCGTGTGTTTGAGGAAGGGAAAGGAGTTGGAGGGACTTGGTATTGGAACAGATATCCAGGGGCTAGGTTTGATTCAGAGAGTTATTCCTATGCTTATTCTTTTTCTGAAGAATTGTTGGAAGAGTGGGATTGGTCAGAACATTTCGCATCACAACCTGAAATTCTAAGGTATCTTCAGCATGTGGCAAATAAATTTGATCTTCTGAAAGACATACAATTTTCAAGTAATGTGAAATCAGCTTCATTCAATGGAAAGAGTAGAAATTGGGAAATTACTTTGAGTGATGGAAGAACATACAGAAGCAGATTTTTAATTACAGGAGTTGGAAACATTTCCCAACCTACAATGCCAAAAATTCCGGATATGGAATCTTTTATAGGACCCTCTTTCCACACTGCACGGTGGCCTCATAGCCCAATAGACTTTAGCGGCAAAAAAGTAGCTGTGATTGGCACTGGAGCTAGTGGGGTCCAGGTAATACAAGAAATTTGCAAAAATGTTGCGCAACTAACTGTATTTCAACGTCGACCAAACTGGTGTACTCCCCTTCAAAACGCCAAAATCGATCATGAAGAAATGGAGAAAATTAAATCTGGATATGATGAAATGTTTGCATTCTGCGATCAAAGTCAGTCGGGGTTTTTACACATTCGTGACCCTAGAGGAACCTTTGAAGTTACAGAAAAAGAAAGGAATGAATTCTGGGAGCATTTGTATAATATCAGAGGATTTAGCTTATCTCAGGGAAATTTCAAGGATGTTTTTACTGATGCTAAGGCTAATAGAGCAATGTCTGATTTTGTGGCTGAGAAGATTAGGTCTCGAGTAAATGATTCGGATTTGGCAGAGAAACTTATTCCTAAAGATCATGGCTTTGGAACAAGGAGAGTTCCTCTAGAGACAAATTATTACGAGTCTTACAATCGAAAAAATGTTGAACTTGTGAATATCAAAGAAAATCCAATAGAACGCATTACCCCAAGAGGTATATTGACCAAAGAAAAGGAGTTTTCTTTCGACTTAATAATATACGCTACAGGCTTCGATGTTATTTTTGGAAGTTTTGACAGAATCGATATTCATGGGACTGGGAACTTAAAATTGAAAGAGCAATGGAAGAACGAATTGTCTACTTTTCTTGGACTTCAAGTTAATAATTTCCCAAATTTTTTTATGATAATGGGGCCTCATGCGCTTCTAGGAAATAATCCGCGTAGCATTGAATATAACGTAGAATGGATAACATCTCTTTTACAACATATGAATGAAAATGGTTTGACCCTATCAGAACCCGATGCAGAATCTGTAGATAGTTGGCACGATTATGTTATGGAACAAAGTCAGGGAATTTTAGCTAATCAGATAGACTCATGGATAACTGGTGTAAATAGTAACCTACAAGGTAGGCAAAAGAGAATCATAGCTGTTTTTAGTGGCACCCAGGCTGCGTATAGAGGTAGGTGTGACGAAGTAGCTTCTGGTGGATATAAAGAACTGAATTTGTCTTAATTATTAGTGTTGTTTGAAGATTCCCCGGGTTACAATGATTACAACCTAATTTTTTATTTCAGGAAATACCTCTGTCACAGCAACTTGCAGCGCACAAACTTGGAACTGAGCCGATACTTAAATTATTGGCTCGAATGACTCTGCCTATTATGGCTGCAATAATATCTTTTTCTGTTTACAGTATCGTCGATGCTATTTTCCTAGGAATTGCGATAGGTCCTGTAGGTGTTGGGGTGATTGGACTTACCTTTCCAGTAATGATTGGAGTTTCAGCATCGGGTTTTTTAGTTGGAAGCGGTGCAACTGCAGTCATCTCGCGTTTTCTTGGCGAAAGGAATGAAGAACAAGCTAGTCGAGCGATAGCGATGTCATTCCTTTTGACCATTCTAATTTCAACATTAATCGTCGTGGTATTATTCCCATTTTTAGATTTTTTGATAGAGATTCTAGGTGCATCCGGAGATGAATTTTCTGTACATGCGAAAGACTATTTGACATATTTGATTCTTGGATCAATAGCCTTAATGTCACTGGAGGTAACATCCGGGATCCTGATGGCTCATGGACAATCTGCTAGATCAAATATATTGTTCGTGTTGGCGTCTATAATCAATATTATTCTTGATGCTATTTTCATATTTGTTTTTGGTTGGGGGGTTGCGGGAGCGGCTATAGCTACAGTCTTATCAAACCTGCTTGTTTTGGGTCTTGGATTCTACTTTTTAAGGGATTCCACACGGGTTTCTCAAGTCAAATTGGCATATTTTCTTGAGATTCGTGCATCGTTACTTATGCAAATATTTCGATTAGGGATACCTCAATTTTTCCAAGATTTTGGTTTTGCAATTGTAATGGCTGTCATTAACAACTTGATTTTAGTTTACGGAGCTAATCACGCAGATACATATATTATTGCGTTTAGTATAGTTAATAGAATTGGAATAATTTTGGTTACTCCGATGTTGGGAATTGCATGGGGAGTTTTACCAATAATTGGATATAACTACGGAGCAAAAAACCAAATTCGCGTACTTGCCACTTTAAAAACAGCAATAATTGTTTCTGCCTCCATTACTACAATAATAGTGGTTATAAGTATTGCAATTTCTCATGTGGTTTTACCACAAATCTTGAATGATGAGACGCTTACAAAATATACCTTGGAGATAGTAACGATTTTGTACCTCGGACTTCCTTTTGTAGGGATAACTCATATTATTACTTCCTACTTTCAGGCCATAGGCAAATCCAGAAGGGCAATAGTTATCATGCTCACAAAACAAATAGTAATACCAATTTCTTCGTTACTGATTGCTGGATCATTATATGGAATTCGTGGATTGTGGGTAGCTTTTCCATTGGCAGATTTAATTTCCCTAGCCCCTGCTATAGCTTTACTTCTAATACAATTAAGGAGAGAGCGTATAGTTGATGAACCTGGGATTACTGAAAAAATTAATTGAGGACTAAATATTCCCCATATGGCAAAGTTTCATAGAATTTAGTGGGTGTAATAACTTTTTGCTAGCAACAGAATGATTCGACGTTTTAAATATTATTTTTGACAAAACCTTTTCCGCAATTATTATATGCATAGAGGTGAAATTATGACGTTTGATCCAGAAGTAAAGTTGGGGTTTATTGGTTGCGGTAGAATGGCTCGTAACCACATTACTGGTATTTTGCAAGGGTTCG
>CAZWTJ010000085.1:0-3133 GCA_964637555.1 uncultured Dehalococcoidia bacterium
AAGGAATAGGTGCTTGTTACACCAAATTCTATAAATCCATCACCTCCACTGAAGAACTAATAGAAGCAATTAAGTCGAAATCTTTCACTCCTATTGCAAAGTGAAGATCGTTCTGCAATTGAAACCAAGGAATACAAATGAATGAAAAAATCAGAACCATCTTACCCTCGAATGACATTTGGGTCGCACTAGACCTGGAAGCCACAGGACTCGATAAAAACAAGGATGCGATCATTGAAGTCGGGGCTGTGAAATTCAAAGGTAATGAAACCTTAGATACGTTTAGTTCACTGGTAAGGACTGACATTCAATTATCAGATTTTATTATTCAATTAACGGGTATTCATCAAGAAGAGTTAGATCATGCCCCAAAATGGGAAGCAGTTGCACCTCAATTATCAAATTTTGTTGGAGATTCCGGAATTATCTGTCACAACACAAAATTTGATTTGGAATTTTTGGAGGCTGCTAAGCTCTCATTCGACAATCCTGTCTGTGATACCTGGGATATGGCTTATGTACTACTACCATCTGAATCAAGGTATTCATTACAAGCTCTCGCTGAAAGGTTCAACGCAACTCACAAGTCCCCCCACCGAGCATTAAGTGACGCCATAGCAACCCAACACATTTTCCGAAAGCTTCTTTCATTCGCTAAACAATTAGACCAAGAAACTCTGAATGAAATGCTTCGTCTAGCCCAAAAATCCAATTGGGTTCTTGGTGACTTACTAAACGGACTATCCCTAGAGTCAGAATTTACAGCTGACAACAAAAAAACTGAAAGAACAATTTCAGTATTGGGTATCGATGAGGAAACGCTAAATAAACGCCTTTCAACATTATCACCTCTAAACCCTAAAGATGGAAATCCTATAAAAGTTTCTGAGGTTGAAAAAATTCTTTCCTCTGATGGACCACTTTCAAAAGTCTTCCCTGCATTTGAAGTCCGAACAGAACAAATCGAAATGGCTAATGCCGTTGCAGAAGCTATAAACTCATCAAGCCGTTTGACTGTTGAAGCGGGAACCGGTGTAGGGAAATCACTTGCTTACCTCATTCCAGGAGCCATCTACGCTTTATCCCACAATAAAACTGTTGTGATTTCCACAAACACAATTAATCTACAAGAACAACTAATTAAAAATGATGTTCCAAAATTACATAAAGCTCTTGAAAGCATCAACCTTGATCCAGCAGAAGAACTAAAATGCACATTACTCAAAGGTCGTTCAAATTATCTTTGCCTAGAAAGAACCTCAAGACTACATTCTTCAGAAAATTTAACAGATGATGAAGCTCGAATGCTAGCCAAAACTATGACATGGCTTAAAAAAACACACACAGGCGATAGAGAAGAATTAAATCTAGGATATCAAGCTGCTAGAGCTCCATGGAATAAGTTATCTTCAGAGAACGCATTAAAATGCATGCATACTGGCCGACCATGTTTTTTGAAATCAGCAAGACAAAGAGCCGAGGGGTCACATTTAATAATTACTAACCATGCGTTGGTTCTATCAGACATGGTAATGGGAGGTGGATTACTACCAGATTATGATGTTCTAATCATGGATGAAGCCCACCATATTGAGGAAGAAGCTACTAAACATCTAGGATTCGAAATTAGTAATCGAATGATTAGAGACCACCTAGAATCAATTAGTGGAAATGATGCCAGTATATGTAATATTTTCCCGAGAACATTCTTGGCAATCCAGTTACCAGATAATATTAGAGAAACACTATTCGAACTTACTCAACTCATAACAAAATCCATAGAAATCACAAATTTACTTTTTAATGATTTATCAAGTTTTGCTCAATCAAACAGCAAACAACTTAACTCTTCGAGAACAAACTCAATATTCGCAAGGCAAATTCGCCTAAGAGTCATTGAGCCATTGAGAACGTCTCCAAGCTGGACAGAAATAGTTCATACTTGGGATATATTAAACACAATTTTCCTAAGCATTCACAAAAATTTAGGCGATTTAGAAGAACATATCCATACCAAAGAGCGCTCGGATCTTCCAAATATTGCAACCCTGTCTGAATCGATAACCAATGCTGTAAATTTCCATCAAAATCTTGCTGATTCATTAAATAGCTTCTTATCGAATCCGGATTCCATGGGAATTTATTGGATTAGTAGACTCAGTGAAGAATCAGGAATTTATTTGAATATGGCTCCCTTGAATGTTTCCAAAACTTTGGAAGAAAACCTTTTCTCAAAGAAATCATCCATTATCATGACTGGGGCAACAATTAGTACCAATGGCACGTTTGATCATTTTCGAAACAACACAGGATTTAATCATTCTAAAGACTTAATCTTAGGATCACCGTTTGATTACGAAACATCAGCAGCATTATTTTTGCCTAATGATATTTCGGATCCTAACCAACCGACCTATCAAAACGAGATAGAAGATGCCATTTTGGAAGCTACCATTACTGCTGATGGCAGAACAATGGCACTTTTTACGTCCTACGCATCACTCCGTAAAGCATTCCAAAATTTACAACCCCGTTTACAGGCAGAGAATATAAATGTCATCGCCCAAAGACCTGGGGACAGTCCAGACAGTTTGAGAAGAGAATTTATGAAAGTCCCAAAATCTGTTTTGCTTGGCACATCCAGCTTCTGGGAAGGTGTAGACCTTCCTGGCGACCATTTGAAGGTTTTAATCATTACCAGGCTACCATTCCACGTGCCAACTGACCCAATTCATTCTGCAAGGGAAGAGCAATATGAAAATTCATTTATGGATTACAGCATCCCACTATCTATTATCAAGCTAAGACAAGGGCTTGGTCGTTTAATTAGAACAGAATCAGATAAAGGTATTGCTATTATTCTTGATAGTAGACTCACAAAAAGAAGATACGGAACTCAATTCTTAAACTCCTTGCCAGAAATGACACAAATCCAGTCGTCTTTAGCTACGATGTCTGATCACATTTATTATTGGACAAAATAATTTTTAATGTACTCATCTTTCAAATATACAAATCCATTAAACCTGTCTCATTCTTTAAATAGTGGCCAAGCTTTTCGTTGGAGAGCAGAAAAGAAATCATCTCAAAAATGGTTCAATGGAATTGTGGAAAACGAATTGATAAAAATCAG
>CAZWTJ010000086.1:0-2699 GCA_964637555.1 uncultured Dehalococcoidia bacterium
AAAACAAATTAAAGGTTATTCAGTCAAAAGCATTAGAAGAAAACAGTAAGACTTTTCTCAGTAAAGCTTCCAATGATCTACTTCAACCAATGAAAACTGAATTAACTAATAATCTGCAGAAATTAGAAACAAATCTAAATAAACTAAATAACATGGAAAAGCAATCTATTAGTTTGGCGACACAAATCCAGCTATATCATAATGAAAGCACACAACTTAGAAATACGACTGAAAAATTATCATCTGCACTAAGAGGAACATCTCAAGCTCCTGGAAGATATGGAGAATTCACTCTAGAGAGAATTGCAGAATTATCAGGCATGGTAGAGCACTGCGACTTTGCTCAACAGGCTTCCATAAGAACCTCTGAAGGCAAATTAGACCGTCCAGATATGGTTGTTCATATGCCAAGTGATAGAAAAATAGTTGTGGATGCAAAAACCTCTATCCAAGCATATTTAAATTCAATAGATGCGACTAACGATTCAGAAAAACAAGCTTATTTGAAACAGCATGCTGGACAATTAAAAGAACGCGCAATTGAACTTAGCAGAAAAAGTTATTGGACAAATTTAGAATATTCCCCCGATTTTGTAATCATGTTTGTACCAGGGGATCATTTTCTTCTAGCAGCGATTAAAGAGGACCAGACTCTACAAGACTATGCATATCAGTCCAACGTATTGATTGCATCTCCTACATTCCTTGTTGGGTTGCTGAGAATTTTTGCGTTAGAATGGCGTCAAGAAAAATTATCAAAGGACGCTGAAGAGATCCGAAACATTGGAGTAACAGTCTATGATCGAATTGCAACTTGGGTAAAACACCTAGAAGATATGGGAAAGGGACTTGAATCTGCAGTTAAATCTTACGACGCAGCCATGGGATCTTTAGACCAAAGGGTGCTTCCTGGAATTCGAAAGTTTAAAGAAATGGGTATTTCTACTGATAAAACTATTAAAGAAGAACCCAAACTACTGTATTCCAATCTCAGAGAAATACCTCAATCCATCAGGACAACCTCAGAAAATGAGCACAAGGACGCAATATAATCAACAAGATGACTTGAATTTCCTTCCTGATTTGTTAATCATAGGTCCAATAACTAACGATCATTCAGTCTTGGATGAAGATTATAAATCTCTTGGAGGAACTACCACTTACGGCGCTGTATTAGCACAAAAACTTAACTACCATCCCGCCATTGTAACTTCAATGAAACGGGGGGATCTACCCCAAAATTCTCTTCCTGGAATTCCAATTCATATTGCTGAATCAATTAACACAACATCTTTTGTAAATATTTACAATTCGGAAGGGGCTCGAAAACAAAAATTGATTGATATTGCCACGAAAATTAAACCGTCAGATATTCCCAAAGAATGGATCAAAACCCCAGTGGTTCTTCTTGGGCCACTGGCCAATGAAGTTGATTATTCATGTACAAGAATTTTCTCTGATTCAATTGTAATCGCTACAATACAAGGATGGCTGAGACAATGGGACAGTAAAGGTATGACCTCCATTCCAAAGGAGTGGGATGGTACTGAAGTTCTACCATTCGTTGATGCCGCCATTGTTTCGGAACATGATTTTGAAAATCTAGAAGATTTTGAAAAATGGAAAACCCTTGTAAATATTTTAATCCTAACTCAAGGGGAAAATGGAGCTACAATATTTCACTCAGGCAAAAAAATTCATATTCCAGGATGGAAAACGGATGCTGTTGATCCAACTGGAGCAGGAGATGTTTTTGCTGCCGCGTTTTCATTAAGTTACTCTAAATCCTCGAATGTAGAATATGCAGGACGATTTGCATCTTGCGCAGCAAGTTTTTCCGTTCAAGGAGTTGGGTTTGAATCAATGCCAACTCAAAAACAAGTAGAGAGTCGAATGAATCAACATCCAAACGGTAAACAATAACATTCTAACTAGGATCGAAAATGCCTCCATCAAATTCTGGATATTTTAGACTCGCCTGGTTAGCAGGAACGCTTATCGTAGCCTTTGTAGTAATGTATTCACTCAGAAGTGCAATGTTCCCATTCGTCATTGGGGGGGTGATTGCCTATATGTTACATCCTTTTGTAATTTTTCTTGAAAATAGGTTCCCCTGGTACACCGAACACCAAAAGATTCGGCGTATCATTTTTGTGGTAATAGTATATTCGGTAAGTGTTTCTTTACTTGCAGGGATAATAGCTATCATCCTACCTACATCAATTTCACAAGGCCGAGAGTTCATCTCTTCAATACCCGAAATCACCCAGACAGCTCGAAATGTGATCGAGAACATAAACAGAAGTTATAGCGAATCGATCCCTGAGGAAATACGCATGCAAGTTGACACTTTTCTTAAAGGTGTTAACAGTACATTGGTCGATTCAATGAATACCTTTGGAGAGAGATCCATAAATTTTGTAACTGGGACTCTATCACTAGTCATCGGATTGGCAATCGTACCAGTATTTATTTTTTATATCCTTAAAGACAGTAATATCTTAGTGAATGGTATTGCTGCCTTCTTTCCACCAGAAACTAGGCAACATGCAATTAACACATTGAAAATCATCAATCATACATTTAGTTCTTATATCAAAGCCCAGTTATTCCTTGGCTTAATCGTAGGCTTGAGCGTGTGGATGGGTCTGACTATTATGGGGATCAAACTTTCACTTTGGCTAGGATTTATCGCAGGG
>CAZWTJ010000087.1:0-2615 GCA_964637555.1 uncultured Dehalococcoidia bacterium
AGTATTTTGATCTTAATAGAGATGAAGGTGAAGTGAGAGAACTTTCTGATCTTCAACCAAATATAGAATTTTTCAATGACGATCCTCATGAAAAATCGTCACACATCGAAAAATTATTTTGGGGCCCTTCGGCATTATTTCTAGACTCTAAAGAACGTCTTTTCATAACTGAGACAAACCGTCATAGAATACAAATTTTTGAGCGCAATGCTTGATCCGGATAGGTAAGGAGATAAAAATGGTAACAAATAAAAGAGTGAAATCTCTAGTGATTGTTCAGCTTACTGGCGGCAATGATGCTATGAACACTATTGTTCCTTATGGTGATAGTTTATATTATGACTGGCGTAAAGATGTGCGTATTGAACAAGATCAAGTTCTTAAAATCAATGATTATTTGGGTTTTAATCCGGCTTTGAATTCTATAAAGGGTTTATGGGATGAGAATAAAGTAGCTGTCATTAATGGAGTTGGATATCCAGAACCCAATCGGTCACATTTTCGATCCGTTGATATATGGAATACTGGTGAATCGGTTGGGATTGGCAATTCAGGATGGTTGGGACGCGCAATTAGAGAAATCGATCCAAATGCAGAAAATCCTATTACTGGGGTGAATTTTGGCAGAGGATTGCCTAGAGCCTTGTCTTGCAAAGGAGTTCCGGTTGCATCTGTAGGAGATTTGGAAAACTATGGGTTACTTCCTGATATAGAAGGTGAACAATCTCGTGAACTTGCACTGACGGCATTTTCACAAATTTATGGAAGTGCCATGGCTCATGATACCGTTTCGCAATTTATAGGAGAAACTGGAATTCAGGCCCTCAAGGGTGCTGACATTTTACGGACAGCTCCTCAGAAATATTCTTCTAGCATAGAATATGGGAATGATCCTATTGGTCAATCGATGCGAAACATAGCTCAAGTATTGACTGCAGACATTGGTACTCGGGTATTTTATACAAGCCATGGAAGCTTTGATACGCATGCGGCTGAAATGGAAACTCATACAAAACTTTGGACTGAAACTTCAAATGCAATTGGGGATTTCATGGCGGATATGAGGGAACATGGATTGGAGAATGATGTATTAGTTTTGCTTTGGTCCGAATTTGGCAGGAGGATTCGTGATAATTCTGCAGGAACTGATCATGGATCAGGTGGTGTTTCCTTAATTGTCGGAGGAGAAGTCAACGGCGGGCTTTATGGAGATTATCCATCACTACAAGAGAAAGATCATCTTGAAGGGGATCTTCAGTTCAATAACGATTTCCGTAGTATCTATTCTACTATTGCAGAGAAGTGGTTAGGTGTTGATCCTGATATTGTTTCGAATGGACAATTTGAGCAACACAACTTCATTCATTAAATTGGCTTCCCTCTTCCCCAACCCTAGGGATATCACGGTTAACTTTATCTACAGCTGATTCTTTATAAGGATCTGCGTCGATAGGTAGTCCGTCTAATAGAATTGTACATTCTTCGAAGAAATGGTCCCAACCTCTGCCTAGTATTTCTCCAGATCTAGTATGTATGTCTTTGGCAACATCGGGAATTTCTTTTCTTTCTTCTGGTAATCGTCGATAAGATGAAATATTGAAATGATCGGCCACTCTGGTTTTTTGTGCTCGGCATAATGCCAAAATAGCATTCGAAAGCATCAGTCTGCGACTACCGCTTTCTTTTCCTCTGAATTCAAGATATTGTTCTTTGCAAGTTCTTATGAACAAGATCGTATTTATAGACGTAATTCCAATGTCTTCATGTGAAATGACCTCAAGTCGATCCCATAAAGCTTGATAATATTTACCTTCGAGTTCTATTGCCCAATACATTGCCTCTACTTCATCACCTCTTCGGATCATTTTTTGCAATGCGGAAAACGACTCGTCATATTTGTAACCACTGGTTGTCGAATATTGTGACATTGATCTTTCTTCTTCTACCACTGTCTCCTCCTTATAAAACGATAAAATTCCTGTAAGATATTTCTTAATTTTTAATTGAATGAATTATTTTTCTTAGTAATGATTTTTTTGAATTTTGATTGTCTGGAATAGAAAACTTGATTGATGATGCATAGTGACCGAATCTGGATTTGATACGTGTTGCGATTTCATCAAAATCTCCAATTACAGCGAATGAGTGAAGCATTTCATCAGTGATTTCTTTCCCCATGTTGTTCCAATCTCCTGTTTTAGACATTTGGTAAAGTTTTTCAGCTGTATTTCCCCATCCATGCAAATCCATTACTCCTGAATATGAAGGGGTTGAAGCATAAAAAGCTAGCTGAGATCTTGTCCGGGTGATAGCGTCATCAATGGCACTTTCATTAGGCCCTGTGATAATGAATCCGCCTTCGTTTATTTCGATAGAATTGGTTTTCCTTCCTGATTTTTCTGCTCCCAATTTGATGTTAGGAATGATTACTTCATCAGTATATTTTTGTGTGTTAAATGGATGGACAAGTACTCCGTCACAAAGCTCTCCTGCTAATTGAAGCATCATTGGATTGACTGCTGCGAGATATATCTTAATATTTGGATTTTCAATTGGATTAGGAGTAAAAAATGGAGGCATTAAGTCAAAACTGTAAAATTCACCTTGGAAATTTA